>JBEPWP010000104.1:0-6321 GCA_041642355.1 Fodinibius sp.
ATTTTATCAAATCCAACTATTGAAAACTTAGTTTAACCCTTCAAATAGGATCAGTAATAACTTAGCAACCGCACGAAGAACGAATTTTAAGTGTGGTTGGCACCTCAATCTTTTCTATAGGTGCTTCATCATCTTCGATAACCTCAATAAGCTTTTGTGCAGCACGTTCTCCCATTTTATAAGCTGGTTGATGTACGGTTGTCAATGGTACATCAAGCATAGAAGATCGAATATCATCCGTAAAACCAACAATAGCAATATCATCGGGAATTGATAATCCATATTCATTTATGGCGCTAATAGCACCAATTGCAGTAGGATCATTAACCGCAACAATAGCTTCTGGCAGATTTTTATGCCCCTTTTCAATAAGTTTAACCATCGCTTCATAGCCCGTATCTTCTTTAAATCCAGATTGGATAATCCACTCATTGTTAATCGTTAAATTATGAGTTTCCAGAGCATCTTTATATCCCTGCAGGCGCTCTTTCCCAATAGACACTTTTTGGGGGCCGCTCAGGTGGGCAATCTTATTATAACCGTGTTTTACAATTAAGTGTTCTGTGACCTCTTTACTGCTTTGCCGGTCATTTACACTTACGCTGCTAGCTCCAATATTTTCGATACAGCGATCAAAAAACACCACGTTGGTTCCTCCCTTGATGATTCGCTCGTAAAATGAATAATCTTCGCGTGTAAGTGAGGATGATATCAGTAACCCATCTACACGCTGTGCCCTAAGCGTTTCTATGGATTCTTTTTCGCGATCAAATTGCTCGTTGGCGTTGGTCAAAAAAAGCTGATAACCCGAGTTATATATTACCTCTTCGATACCCCGAACTACTTCTGGAAAAAAGGCATGGGTAATCTCTGGAATTACAACACCAATAGTGTGGGTTTTTCGGGATACCAAACTCTTAGCCACTTTATTGGGCGTATATCCCATACTACGTGCCTTTTTGCGAACCCGCTCCTTAGTTTTCTCATCTACATTATCACGATCATTTAAAGCCCGGGATACCGTCATAGCGGAAACGCCCAGTTCCTCGGCAATATGTTTTAGCGTTACATCAGAACTCACAACATTAATATTTCTTTCATTTTATGACGCCCTAATGTAACTAGCTTTGGGGATTAATGTTAATTTCTTGTGAATTACAGTGTTAATTAAAATCACTCAAGATAGATGTTAATAATAGAAGTAATTCTCGTTTTGTCCCCTCCCCATCAAATAATTGATAATCATTTTCTGCTTATTAGAAAATCTGATATCACTTTTAGAATACTGCCTAAAACTCCCAAAAGAGGGTAACCCTTGGGATAATATCAGTATCGGGCGAAATACCCTGATCGTTTTCACCATAAACGATGGTTTCAATATTCGGCATTACATGGATTTGTTCGGTAAGTGCAATATCAGCTCCCACAACCATAAAAGTGGATTCGGCATCTTCTGCAAATGGAATATAAGAATTGTTACTACCCCCTTGATATTCGTCAAAAAGATGATCTGCACGAAAATATCCTTTGACGGTATTATTTATCTTGAAATTTGTAAATGCGGAAACCAAATCAAACGTTCGTGATGATGAACCAATCTGTGCCTCTTGATACTGCGAAGCATAAAGCACACCTATATTCAATGTCTCAGATTGATACCCTCCAAAAATTTGTGCAGTATAACTGTCTGGATCAGTGGTTTTGCTATTAATATCCCCGTATCCTTCAATTACAATATTTTCGGTCAAATTATATCCCAAAGCCAGACTCACCTTTTTTCCTTTGTCAATTTCCGGCTTGTTGCTATTTCCGTTCCCCAAAAAAAGATGGTAGTTGACTGTATTATTTCGACCCAATTCTCCTTTGAATGCAATCCCAAAATCACGTGAACTTCCAAAATCATATAAATCCTGCGGCGATTTTTCTATAGATCGGTACCCCCAAACATCCTCTGTTGTACCAAAAAGTGGCGATCCCGATATCCCGGCAATGATCTGATGATCCTCGTTCTGCCATTTTAAATATGCATCTTTAACTTCCGGAGTCATTGCCGGATCAGACTGAAAGTCACCCGAAGAACTCATTTCAAGCCGAAGTCGTGTCGAAAAACCATTACTTAAATTACGATCGTAAGTGGCATAAATCCGCCGGAACCAAAACCCATTTTTGCCTTCAAAATCTTCATTGTGATGTTGAGCCATCCAGTAGTAATCACTAAAAACTCGTCCACTTAGAGTAGCATCATCACCTAACGACATCTGGGCAAGCGATTGTGAAGCTATGAGAAAAAGAAATAGCAAACATAGTAATACTATACGTTTCATAATTTTTATTAGTTAATTGTGCTGATCAGTTTTTATTAAAAAATAACTGCAGGAATCGATGAGGTGCTGGCAAAAAGATAGGCAAAACTGCAGTCTAAATACTATTGGATAATTTTAAAACTAAGAATTATTCTCTTCTCCGTTACCGTTATTATTTTTGGACTTCATCTTTTTATGCTTAAGTACTTTTGCCTCAATATAAAAGATGAGTTCTTCTGCAATATTTTTGGATAAATCACCTACACGTTCCAATTTTCGAACAATAGAAAAGAGATACAGGTAATTCTGTGTTTGACTTACATCCTTTTCAATAAGTTGAGCTGTTGAAGCTGACACTTCCCTGTTTATTTGATTGAGGGTTTCATCCAGACGAAAAACCCTGCGTGCAAGCCCCGTATCTTCGGTAATAAATGCATTAAAAATATTACTTACCATTTTATTGGCCGTATCATACATTTCATCAAGACGCATGGTTTTCATATTCTCATCATCAATTTTACGACCAAAATCTACGATATATTTGGCAATACTATTGGCATGATCACCAATGCGTTCCAGATCAGAATTGATTTTAAAAGAAGCCATCACAAAACGTAAGTCCACCGCAACCGGGTTATGCAGAGCTAACAAATTTTCGCAATCACGATCAATAGTAAGCTCCAAACTGTCCACCCGTTTCTCGTTGGCCATAATCTCATGAGCCAACTCTTCGTCAAACTCGTGAAGAGCCTGTTGCCCTTTTTCAAGCTGATTTTTAACCAAGAACATCAGCTCCAACACATTATCCTTTAATAATTTAAGTTCGCTGTCTAAATGTTGAGGTGCCATCTTTATAAAATTTTATATAATAGTTGACTAGCTGATAATTATTATCCAAAACGTCCGGTAATATAATTCTGTGTGCGATCTTTTTCGGGATTTGTAAATATTTTTTGGGTATCCCCGTATTCTATTAAATTGCCCATATATAGGAAAGCTGTATTATCGCTAACACGGGCTGCCTGCTGCATATTGTGGGTTACAATAACGATCGTAAATTCCTTTTTAAGTTCGTGTATCAGATCCTCAATTTTACCGGAAGATATAGGATCCAGTGCTGAAGTAGGCTCATCCATCAATAATACAGAAGGTTTTACTGCCAATGCTCGAGCTATGCAAAGCCTTTGCTGCTGCCCGCCCGATAATGAGAGCGCTTGTTTTTCCAAGTTATTTTCTATTTCGCTATAAAGGGTAGCCTGTTTCAAGGATTCTATAACTCGGTTTTCAATAAATTCTTCATCTTTAACTCCCTGAATTCGTAATCCATAAGCCACATTTTCATAAATAGATTTTGGAAACGGATTCGGTTTCTGAAAAACCATTCCCACCTTTTTGCGAAGTTCTTCTACTTTTATTGACTCATCATATATATTTTTATTATCTATCAGGATATTACCGTTCATATGAAATCCGTCAATATTGTCATTCATGCGATTAAACAATCGCAAAAATGTTGACTTCCCGCATCCCGACGGACCAATAAAAGCCGTGATTGACTTTTCGACGATGTCCAGGCTTATCTTTTTAATAGCTTGAAAATCATCATAAAAAACATCTACATTCTTAGCCTGTAACTTCAAAGAACGATTGTCTGGGTTCATCTCTGACGTTGTTTCCACGTTTGAAGTTTTAGGTTGTTTGCTTGTCGTTTCCGAATCCATACTGATCACTTGAAAAATTTAAAAAAGATCGTTGTTACCATTCCAGCTTGCTTTGCCATTTGTTTCGCAAATATACTGCTATACCATTCATAATAAAGGTGATCCCAAGAAGTACGATAATAGCAGCTGCCGCATTAATAACAAATTCTTCTTGTGGACGCGACACCCAGTTATAAATTTGTACCGGTAATACGGTAAATTCATCCAACGGATTTTGTGGCGCAAAAGGTACATACACTAAGGCTCCAACAACAATTAGAGGAGCCGTTTCTCCAATCGCACGCGATAATGCCAGGATCACTCCCGTTAAAATACCACCGAATGAGGCCGGTAATATTTGGTGCCAAATTGTTTGCCACTTAGATGCACCCAACGCATTAGAGGCATCACGAATTGAGCTTGGTACTGCCTTAATTGCTTCACGTGTAGAGACTATAATAATCGGCAAAATTAATAGTGACAAGGTGAGTGATCCGGCCAAAATACTATTCCCCATCTGCATCATACGTACAAAAACCCCCAATCCAAGAAGACCGTATATAATTGACGGTACACTGGCAAGGTTGGCAATATTTATCTCAAGGAAAGAACTCCAGCGGTTTTTATCTCCGTATTCTTCTAAATAAATTCCTGCCCCCACTCCCAGCGGAAACGAGATAAAGGTCGTAAATACCATAATCCAAACGGTACCCATCCAAGCAGTATAAATACCAGATTCTTCGGCAAATCGCGATGGTAACTGGACGATAAAATCCCAACTCAGGCGTTGCACTCCCATATAGATCACAAAACCGATAAAGATCGAAAGAATTACAATACCACTGATACTGGCAATGATGCCCGTGTACTTAAAAACCTTATCTTTTATTCTGTTAATCTTAGCGTTATTCATACTCTTCCTGATACCTGTTTTTAATCCAGAAACTGATATTATTCAAGATAAATGTGACCACAAACAGAGTAAGACCGGCTGCGAAAATCGTTTGATAAGCCACAGTTCCCTGTGGCACATCACCCGAGCTTACTTTGACGATATAAGCAGTAATCGTTTCGATGGGCACCGTGGGATCAAAGGTAAACACCGGTGTTTGACCTGCCGCGATGGCAACAATCATCGTTTCGCCAATAGCACGAGAAAGCGCCAATATAATCGATACCATGATCCCCGACGAAGCCGCGGGAACCATTACTCTAAATGCCGTTTGAAAGCGCGTTGATCCCATCCCGTAAGAAGCCTGCCGCAACGAATCTGGAACAGCAGCTAATGCATCCTCACTTAAAGACGAGACAAAGGGAATAATCATGATTCCCATCACAATACCGGGGGAAAGCGCATTAAACCCAGATAAATCTGGTATAAAAATCTTTAGAAAAGGCGTTACAATCATCAATGCAAAGAAACCATATACGACGGTAGGCACTACAGCTAAAACTTCAAGAAGTGGTTTAAGCACCTTTTTAAATCGTTTTGGAGCATACTCATTTAAGTATACCGCAATAGTCAAGCCAACGGGCAAGGCCACGGCTATGGCAATAAAGGTGGTTAACAACGTGCCCGATACGAGCGGTAAAATACCATAGTTCTTATCTGCAAATAGCGGAGTCCATTCGGTGCCGGTTAAAAAATCGGTAATTGGGACTTCCCGAAAAAAACCAATGGCCTCATACAGTAATACCCCAACAATACCAATAGTAGTGAGAATAGTTATCAGGGCACAGAGGGCCAGAACCTTCTCAATGATTTTCTCTTTGATATTCATGAGCCAGGTTAATGATTGAGTTCTCCGCTCATTCTAAATCTGAGTAAATAAGCAGAGAACTTTAATTAGTTAGTTTGCTGCTACCGTATCAGAGGCAAAGCTTCGAAATGCTGATTTCTGTTCCTGAATATCCTCTGCTGGCATGGGTACATACCCCACATCCTGAGCCAATACTCCGGCATTATCAAAATAAAATTCTACGAATTTCTGTACGGCCGGACGTTCAGCAGCACTCTTAGCCACATAAATATATAACGACCGTGACAATGGCTTATAGGTACCATTTTTAACGGTTTCAAGCGATGGCTGAACAGCACCGTCTCCCGCATTGATTCCGATAAGTTTCAGCTGGTCAGCATTCTCCTCATAATATGCCAATCCAAAATATCCGAGAGAATATTTATCAGAGGATATGCCCTGTACGGCTACATTGTAATCAGCCACTGCATTATAATCAGTCCGGCTGGCGCCCGATTCTCCATTAATTACTTCAGTAAAAAAGTCATATGTACCGTGAGCAGTATTCGGACCGTAAAG
>JBEPWP010000105.1:0-6310 GCA_041642355.1 Fodinibius sp.
ATTCGATTCTGCTAATAATGCGTCGAACTCGGCCGGCCGCATAATGTCCCAACTAACAACGAATTGATCTTTTACGGCCGTGATCTCTTTAAAGAGTTTCCCGGACGATAAACGCCCGGATTTCCCTATCTCTACGGTTTGGACCTTGAACCCGTCCGGCTCCGGCAACTCTATATTATTTAATTTAAACATGCTGCGCGCCTCCCGTCCTTACATTCTCGCCAATCCTCACGCTTTGTAATTTACGCTCTAAATTCCGTAATCCTGCGCGATCTCCTATTAATGTGCCTATGTGTAAATGTATGGGTGCGCCGCCTCCGGCTCCGCCTGCTTGCTGCTGTCCTTCGGCCTTGGCTGCCATTTTCATGCTCTCCATATGCGGGTAAATTGCCGCGCCTTTTGGTACCCTTACCAACTCGGGGCCGTGCTCTCCTACCCATGATAGGCCGCCGCGCCATCTATTCGTACCGGTAAAATTCCGCCCGTACTGGCTGCTCCCGCCGCCGCCTCCGGTCTTTTGATCTATCCGATCTTGTCCGCTGTCTACCTCGTCCTCGGACTTTCTCCAAAATAATAGTTTATCCTTTAACCAACCGACTTTCCCGGATACCCATGTTTTTAGGCCGGTCCAAATATTTTTCATTCCGTCCCATATGGAACTAAACATATCCTTACCGACGGTCTTAAATTTGGATATACTATTAGAGAATACTAACCGGATTTTCTCGACGATCTCGCCTATCCACTTTTTAACCTTTCCTAAAATCTCTTTAGTTACGGTAAAAACTTTATTCCAAATCGTCGTTATATGTTCCTTGTAAAAATTAAATGATCTTATAACTCTTTCTTTAATCCAATTAAATATACCAAATACTACGTCTTTTAGGGTATTCCAAACGGTGCTCGTTATCTCGCTAATGGTATTCCATACGCCAACGATTAAATCCTTATAAAAATTAAAACTGGTAATTACCTTTTCCTTTAAAAACTCAAATATGCCAACGAAAAAACCTTTAATTCCATTCCATACGGTTTCCGTAATGGTTTTAATGGTTTCCCATATAGTATTTATGGTATCTTTTACGGTGTTTATTGCATTGGTTACGGTCTCTTTAATTCCCTCCCATATTCCAACGAAAAACTCTTTAATGCTGTTCCAAATCTCGCTCGTTTTTTCTTTTACGCTGTTCCATGTTTCCGCGGTGCTCTCTTTTATGGCCGTCCATTTCTCAACTATCCACTCTCCTATATTTCCGAATACTTCTTTAATCTTTTCCCATAACTGGCCCGCGACTTCTTTAATCTTATCCCAATTCTTATATAATAATATTCCTATTGCTACGGCGGCCGCTACTGCTGCGACAACTAAACCGATCGGCCCGGTCATTGCTAAAAATGCGATCTTTAAAACTTTAAAGACGGGCAATAATGTTTTAATTACCATTACAACTTTCGCCATTACTAATAAAACCGGCCCAATGGCTGCGGCGACGACGCCAAATATAATAACAATTTTTTGCATTTGGGGCGATAAATTATTAAATTTATCTACGATCGCCTGTATCCATGTAACTAATTTTTTAATAAAGGGTATTAATGCGGTCCCGATCGTAATAGCTGCGCCCTCTAATGCGGATTTTAATAATGTTAACTGCCCGGAAAGATTATCTAATCGCTTATCGGCCATTTCCTTGGCGGCTCCGTCGGAACCCTCTAACGATTTCGTAAATGAATCAAAATCATCGGTCCCGGTATTAATTACTGCTAACATTCCACTCATTGCCTGCTTTCCAAATACTGCGCTCGTGGCCTGTAATTTTTGCTCCTCGGTTAACCCGCTCATGCCCTCTCTCATATCGCCCATAACATCATTAAACGGCCGCATGTTTCCCTCGGCGTCGGTGGTGTTAACGTTTAACTTCTCTAACCAACCGGCGGCCTCCTCGGTGGGTTTCGCCAAATTGGTTAATGCTGATCTTAGGGTCGTTCCTGCTTGGCTGCCCTTAATCCCGCTATCGGCCATTTTTGCTAATGCTGTGGTAGTTTCCTCTGCGCTCATTCCAAACGACGACGCGACCGGTGCGGCATACTTAAATGATTCTCCTAACATTTCGACGTTTGTATTTGCGCTTGCGCTGGCCTCGGCCATAATGTCCGCTAATTTCCCGGACTCGCTGGCCTCCATACCAAACGCGCTTAATGAGTCTGATACAATATCCGCGGTTACTCCTAAATCGGTACCGCTTGCCGCTGCTAAATCTAATAACCCGGGCATGGCCTCGACGATCTCGTTTGAATCCATGCCGGCCATGGCTAAATAATTCATACCTTCGGCGGCCTCATTGGCACTAAATGCCGTCGTGCTCCCCATGTCTTTAGCTGCCTGCTCTAACTTTTTAAACTCGGTACTCGATTTATCGGATATTCCGGCCGTCGCTTGTACCTTTGACATGGCACTTTCAAAATCCGCGGTTACTTTAACGGCTGCGCCTCCTACGGCTGCTAACGGCAAGGTTACGCCTTTGGTTAACTTACCGCCGGCCTTTGACATTCCGGTAGAAAGTTTTTCCATTTTACCGCCCGCGGTTTCGCCCTCTGCGCCTAATTCCTTAACCGATGTTTTGGCGTCTCGTATCCCCTGCTTAAAATTTCGTGAATTTAATTCTAATTGTGCTACAATGGTACCGGCTTTCATCATATCGTTACACCTTCTCTCTATTTGGCTTTTTTACCCGCGTATTCCTTGGCAAATTGCTTTGTTGAACTCTCGCCGGAATATCTTGTAAACGCTGGGGTTTTCCCGCCCTTTATTTCCCGGACTATATACGCCAATGCCTCGTCTAAACAATACGCCGTGTATTCGTCTTTAATCTCCATGATCTCGGACGGTCGGGTGCTGTATGCCTCGGCCATGTTTATAATCCTAATCGCTTTGTCGCTCGTTACGAAAGTTTTTTAACTCGTCCAAACCTCCTTGGACGTATGAGAATATCGCCGCTAATTGATCGTCGGTTAACTCGATCTCGTGCTCCTTTAGCTGCTCCATGGTCGGCTCTACTAATGCAGCACTTGCAACGGTCTCCATTACTTTAGATATTTCTTTTAAATCGACTTTATCGTCCACTTGACTGGTAAACATTTTTTGCGCTGCTCCCAATAATGAATTGGGTATCATACCCTTAGCAGCTAAATTTAAAATCGACGGTCTTTTTAGTTTCGCATTAAATGGCTCGTCGTCCCAACCGGGTAACTCTAAAACCTTCGCCGCGCTCTTTTGTTTAATTTCCTCTAACGTTGTAACTTGTAAATTTTCCATTACTTACTCCTCCTTGTTTTTCTTTCTCGGATTTTTATAAATTAAAAAGACCGGGACGCTCTGCCCGGTCCCTTTAGGGTTAAATATTAATTAGCTGTCTTTATACTTCCTCTGCGGGTAATTCCTCCATAAAGTCAACTGACATTGGATTCTCTCCGGCCTTTGGTCGTGATCTCATTACTAACTCCGGCACGAAAAACTCGCCATCTTGTAAATTCCATGACATTGGGGTCCCGGTGTTGTGTTTGAACTGTAATTGGATATACTCCACGGTGCTGCCGTCAATGTCTTTTTCCTCGCTGTAAAGATTTAAGGTAAATGGCACTCTTTCGACAACGGCGCCGGCTGCGGGTGCTAAATACCCGACTACTTTCTCGGGCTCTGTGGCGTCCATTACCAACTCGCCGCCGTCTACGATCGCCATAACCTCGGGAATTAATGTACTTTGTGATAGTGTGGTATTATACCCGACAACTATATCTTCGGTACGGTTTGTGGCTAAAATCTCATTCTTAACCCGTAAAATCTCCTCGTTTCCCTCGCTTAAAAATGGCTCAACGCTCGCGGTACTTGCGGTTTTAAACCGATACGTCCGCGGGGTGGTTTCCTCTGTTACGATCTCGGCCATTACTATATTTACTAATGGTTTACCTTTTTCCATGGGCTTTTCTCCTCCTCGTTAAATGCGTTTTTGTACTTCGTACTCAATGGCCGCGGTATATGCGACCTTCTCCGGGTCGAATATGGCCGGGGTCTCTAACCCGGTGCGCCTCGCGCCTGTAAAATCTTCTAATGCGGAAATGATCGATTTTCTCGCGCTCATTAAATCGCTCATTCTATTTTTTGGCGTTGTATAGATTATGTGAACTACTCGCCGCCCTATTTTATTATGCCCGGGTACGGGATTACCGCCCATATCCTTAATAACGATATACAGGGCTTTACATAAACCCTCATGCTGCGCCGGGTGGTAAACGTCGAATCCTGCGGCGGTTAATTCGTCGAATATAAAATTTATTTGCTCCATGGTACCGCCTCCCCTACTTTAAAAAGTCTGCGAATGCTTTAATTATTTCCTGCTCGTACTCTAAAATCGTGGGGTATAAAACGGCGTATTTTTTCCCCATGGCTAACTCTAAATACGGGGAATATTCCATGCCGCCGGATAATCCAACGGCCGTAATATTGCCTTTTTGATCGCAATATCCGGTTATGGATTTACGCGCGTGTCCGGTCCTATCCGTCCAATTTGCGTTATCCTTGGCGTATTCCTCCATGCGCTTGGCTGCCACTTCGCCTAATACCTTTAGACTCCAATTCGTTTGATCGCTGATCTTATCCAATCCCGATAATGCTTTATCAATATCGAATTTAATCATTTAAAACGACCTCCACGTCGCATTCCCAATATATGCCGTACTGATCGCGCGGGTAGCTTATTACGTGTTTAATATCGTCTAAATAAAAATAGTCGTCTTTCTTAATACTGAATACGCCATTATTTACGGTTAATAGGGAAATGGACTTGGCCCGGTAAACTATGCCGCGGTCTCGATCTAATCCGCGCCGCTCGGTTAAACTACTACTCCCGGTATCGATAAACGCATTAAATGACGCTACGATCTCCGGGACGTCCTCGTAATTCTTCCGGCCTTGGTCTACTTTATCATCGCGGTATAGGGTTACGGCGGTGGGTAGTTTTTCGACGGCTCGGTTTATCTGACTCCTTAGCCGATCTTTATTTATACTCATTCGTCCGCCCTCCCCATGGTACCGGTGGCGGAACCTTTATAAAATCGGGCCTGTCTTAACCAAAATGCCTCGTTTGAATTAATGTTAATCTTCCCCAACCCGATACCGTCGTTTTGGGCCTTTAATAAGCAACCCTCATAACTGGCCTTTTGGACGCTGCCGCCGTTTTTCTCTAACAACGCCTCTAATTGCGGGTCCTCTAACATTGGGAATTGTGATTCTAATAAATTAGCTTTTAATTGCGCCACTTTATCCATTTAATCGCCTACTTTCCTTTTGGCGTTTCGTCCTCGGCCTCTTTCTCCGCTGCTGGCTCCTCTGCCGGGGCCTTTTTAGCTGCTTTCTTTTTCGGCGCCTCTACTACGTCGCCCAACTGTTTAAATTGCTCCTCCATGCCCTTGGGGACCGTTACGATCTCCCCAATTTTATGGATATTGTTTTTATATTTAATGTTTTTCGTTAATTTTATTTTCACGTTATCCGCTCCTTTGAATTATTTTAAATAAGGGCGGGTTTTTACGCCGCCCGTTATTTGGATTAATAATTTAAATTTCAGTAATTAATTTATGCCACGGTCGCGATAAAAATATTATCGATGGTTTCAAACGATGGCATAAAAATACCGGATACGATCGTCGCAACGTTTACGGGGTGCGCCTCTTTCATTGTGGTTACTGCGATTCCAGTATTAACAATGTTGACTTGCGCGTCGGTGGCTCCGCTCATTAAATCGGATTCCTCCGGTGTGGTACCGTAATACGTATTTCCTAAAATACCGTCGGGTAACATTGTTACCACGTTATCGGGGAAATATAATTCTCCGTTTCCGGCGTCATTCTTAAATTTCTTATTGTAAATCGCAATGCTTACGCCTAAATAGTTTTGTACCGCTTGCTTAACCATTGGCTCGGTTAAAAGCATTTTTTCGGTGGTTACTGATGGCGCAACTAAATTTTTAACTTGGTCGTTATTGAGAAGGTAGTTAAAGGTTTTACGCGTCATAATTGCCCGCGTTGGTCTCTCTCCGGTCTCCTCCTCTACAACGTCCGCCCATCGTCTCATATCTTCTAAAACGTTGGCGGTTTTGTCGCTCCATCGTGCGGTATCCAATAACGTTTCCTTATGCTCTGCGGGGTGCTTAAAATCGTACTCGTATTTAACGCCGTTGTTAACTACGCTAATACTTCCCGAACTTAATAGCTGCATACGCATAATTTCCGCGGATACTCGGGACGACTCAAC
>JBEPWP010000106.1:0-6267 GCA_041642355.1 Fodinibius sp.
GAGATTCTTCCCTTCAGATCTCTAACACTTCCAGTAGATATCAAACAAACTGCCTCACAGCGTTCTGAACCCAGCTCACGATTCCTTTTAATGGGTGAACACCCCCACCCTTGGACGCTTCTGCACGTCCAGGATAGGAAGAGCCGACAACGATGTAGCAAGCCGCGCCGTCGATTTGAGCTCTCGGGCGCGACAACTCTGTTATCCCCGGAGTAACTTTTCAGTCATGCCTACCCCCCAGTCAAGGAGAGATAGGAGTTCGCTAGACCAAGATTTCTCTACTAAGATTTCTTATGTAAAAATCCTAGTTAAGCTTGCTTTTGCTCTTGCACTCTACGACGGATTTCTGACCCGTCTGAGCAAACCATTGGGCGCTGTTGATATCTTTTCAACAGCGTGCCACCCCAGCCAAACTGTCCACCTGCTGATGTCCTCTCGGAAGAGTTAAGCAAGGCAAAATAAAAAAATTGGTGTTACATGAGCGTCTATGTACGAACTGGCGTCCGTACCATCAAACGACTACCAATTACGCTATATAATTTATCTTGCCTTACAACAACAGGCTACAGTAAAGTTTCACGGGGTCTTCGCTTCCCACTGGAAGTCTCTGGCCTTTGCACCAGAACGGAAAGTTCGGAGGGTTCTAGTTAGGGACAGTGGGTATCTCGTTACGCCATTCATGCAGGCCGTCAATCAAACGGCAAGGCATTTCGCTACCTTAAGAGAGTTATAGTTACCCCCGCCGTTTACCCGCTCTTAGCCCCCTTGAAAGGAGGTTTGAAGTACGGGCACTGGGCAGACGTCACCGACTATTCACACCTTTACAGGCTTGCAGTCGGTTATGTTTTTGTTAAACAGTCGGACACCCCTTGTCACTGCGCCCTGAAATCGCATCTATACAAATACGAAACCAGGGACCCCTTATACCGAAGGTACGGGGCTAATTTGCCGAATTCCCTTAACTAGATTATCCCTTCACACCTTGGGTTTCTCACCCAGGGGCACCTGTGCTGGTTCTGGGTATGGCTATCTTAGATCTTTTTTGTTTCCTTTTTCACGGGCACCAAGCATCACCTAAACATATCTTAAGATATGCACATCTAAAAATTATTCAAATTCTCACCATTACGATACTCCTTTGAATTGTTTTTATTATCAAGCCTGAAATTACTTGTTAGGCTAGCACGATGCGTTAGTAAACAAACTTGTGTTGCCACGCATACTAAAATAGTACTGGAATATTAACCAGTTTCCCTTTCCCGCTAAATCAATTTATGATCGCGGTTAGGACCAACTTACCCTTGGCTGAACTGCATTGCCAAGGAACCCTTGCCCTTTCGGTGGTGAAGATTCTCACTTCACTATGTTCCTACTACTACCAGGATTCTCATTCCCACACGGTTCACCTTTCTTCTCAAAAAAGCTTTAGCCCATGCAGGACGCCTGCCTACCACTCACCTTTCGGTGGTCTACAGTATCGGTAACTGATTTAGCCCCGTCCGTTTTCAGCGCTTATAGCCTTGACAAGTAAGCTGTTACGCACTTTTTAAAGGATGGCTGCTTCTAAGCCAACCTCCTCGCTGTCTTAGGCTATAAACAGCTTTGTGCCATTCACACTTAATCAGTATTTTGGGACCTTAACTGTAGTCTGGGTTGTTTCCCTCTCGGAACTCAGGTTTACCCCGAGCCCCCGTCTCCCCACGTCTACGACGTTTAGGTATTCGGAGTTGGACAAGGAACCGAGGAATTTCTTCCCCTAAATCCCCAATCCGTAGCTCTACCCCCTAAACTATCTCAGTGGAGACTTGACTACGGCCAAATTTGGCAGGAACCAGCTATTACCGAGCTCGATTGGCTTTTTACCCCTATTCACAGGTTAGAAAAACACTTGCACGTAGAACTTCTTCAGGCCTCCACGCCCGTTAAAAGGCGCTTCACCTTACCCAAGAATAGTTCGCTCGGCTTCGGGTCGCATCCAAGTGACTCAAGGCACTTTAATACCTCGTCCCTCGTAAACTGCGGACGTTTGCTTTCGCTACGAATACCCCTCGTAAAAGGTTATTCTCGCCACTCAGATGCACTCCCTGGCACGTTATTCAAAACGCACGATACACGCCCTTAGACGCGTATCTATCGATAACTGCTAGATTTCAAGCTCTTTTAACTCTCGGTCAAGAGTTCTTTTCAGCATTCCCTCACGGTACTATACTCTATCGGACTCAAATTGTATTTAGGGTTGGAGGTTGATGTCCCCCGAATTCACGCATCATTTCCAAGATACGCTACTCAAGAACATTCTAAAGTCCGCCACGTTTTCTCTCACGGGGCTATCACCCTCTTCGGCACCTCTTTCCAGAGGACTTCAGATTTACATGAACGGATCAAAAAAGAAGTCTTACAACACCACATCTCTGAAGTATTACTACAACAGATTCAGTTTGCCCTATTCCGTTTTCACTCGCTGTTACTTACGGAATCCCAATTGGTTTCTTTTCCTGCGGGTACTAAGACGTTTCAATTCCCCGCGTTTCTTCTCCTTTCGGAGTCTATAGCGAAGTCGCATTCGGAGATCTTGGGGTCGAAGGCTGCATGCACCTAACCCAAGCTTATCGCAGCTTGCCACGTCCTTCTTCAGCTATTTGAGCCAAGCTATTCATCTAACAGCGTAGGATTCTTTCCATTAATTTGGTAGTGTAAGGATAATATTATTACACTGCTAGCAAAGACCAGGAATCAACTATGAACGGCTTCATAAAACGTAAGTTCCAAAATTCCTGTTTTTTGGAGTTTTCAGCCTCCACCCGCGATTTCTCTCGCGAGCAGTTTTGTTTAATTAAATAAATTTAATTAAATGAATGTGATTTGTGATTGATTTTTCGTGAATGTAATAGGATGGACTCGTCGGGACTTTCAAACAATCCGTGTTTTTCACGAAAAGTATTTTTGAACCCGAAGCCTCTCGCGTGCAAGGCGAGCGCTCTACCGTTGAGCTACGAGCCCATGAATATAAAAGGCAAAAAAATTGATAAAAATAGATTTCGTTTTTTATCACAGATACAAGTATCATAGATAAAAAAAAAAGGAGGTGATCCAGCCGCAGGTTCCCCTACGGCTACCTTGTGACGACTTAACCCGCCTCACTGAGCCTAGATTCAACAAAACCAATAAGCTTCGTTTTACCTAAACCCTGCTCGGTTGGTTTGACGGGCGGTGTGTGCAAGGCGCAGGGACATATTCACCGGGCTTTGATGAAACCCGATTACTAGGGATTCCGGCGTCATGAGGATGAGTTACAATCCTCAATCTGGACTAAGATAGGGTTTAGAGGTTTAGCTTCTCTTTTCAGAGTTGCATCCCATTGTCTCTACCATTGTTGCGCGCGTGTAGCCTAGAAGATTCGGGGCATACAGACCTGCCGTAGCCTGCACCTTCCTCCTTGTTTCCAAGGCAGTCCCTGCAATGTGCTCGGTCCACCGTAGTGCCGATAGCAATTGCAGATACAGGTCTCGCTCGTTGCCAGACTTAACTGGACACTTCATAGCACGAGCTGACGGCGGCCATGCACCTCCTCTCGGCTCGTCAAGTAATGTCTTCAACATGACTTTCATCCTGCCGTCGCTTCTAGTAAGGTTCTCCGTGTTGAGTTGGATTAAACCGCACGCCGCACCCCTTGTGGTGCGCCCCCGCCAATTCCTTAAAGTTTCAGTCTTGCGACCGTACTTCCCAGGCGGTGAGCTTAATAGCTTCCTTTCGACACCGCGTATTCACGTAGAATACGCGACACCTAGCTCACAGCGTTTACGGCTAGGACTACTCGGGTATCTAATCCGGTTCGCTCCCCTAGCTTTCGTCCCTCACAGTCAGATCCGTTCTAGTTAGACGCCTTCGCCACAGGTGGTCCTCCTTAGATTATAGCATTTTACCGCTCCCTAAGGAATACCTCTAACTCCTCCCGGTCTCAAGTCTCGCAGTGTCTCCTGCAGTCTGCCGGATTAAGTCCGGCAATTTCACAAGAGATTTACGAAACCTGCTACGGACGCTTTAGGCCCAATAAACGCGATTGCCACTCGTGGCGCTGGTGTTACCGCGGCGGCTGGCACCAGTCTTTCCCACCACTTATTCGCCATGCTATTTACACATGGCAAAAGCCCAAGCAATGCTTGAGCACTCGGGATTCCCTTATCACACTTGCGTGCATTGTAAAGGTTTCGCGCCTGCTGCACCCCGTAGGGCTGGGACCAGTATCTCAGTGTCCCTCTCCGGGCTACCACTTTCATGGCCCGTATCGATCTTAGGTTTGGTGGTCCATTACACCACCAACTGCCTAATCGACCGCCGTCTCATCCTAAGGCTCTAGTTTGGGGACTAATACATTCCAGTATTTAGTCCTTATCAGGTATTAACCACAGTTTCCCGTAGGTATCCCTGACCTTAGGGCAGATTAACGACGTGTTACTGAGCCTTGTGCCTCTATTACTAGAAGACTTGCATGGCTTAATCGAATCCCAATAGCAGCAATCTCCCGCAGGATCAACGGGTATTCATTTTACATCCTTTTGTTCATTGTACGATCGCTTAAAACTTTAAAAGTCGTTTGACAGGTTTTACGTATAGGTCATACATTATTACTAATTGCTCATTAGTACATCATATGAACTATTTTTATCAATTTTTTTGCGCATACTTGATTCTGCAATCAAGCATGAATATGAACTTTTTGTCAGTTATTCTCCTGTCTTTACCCTCCCGGGTTAACAGTCTCAGAATTTGGTGGTGATACTCGTTTTCGAGTAAACATTGGGAAAGTCTTTCCCTTTAAAAGGTTTTCGTTTCCTTGTTGTTTGGTTTTATGGTGGATAATTCATCCACATACCATATAAATATATTAGTTGTTATATTTTTGTTATTATAACAATATAATATTACGTCATTTATATGGGCCAATTATGTCGAAATCACACTTCTCTTTTAAATATTTGCATATTTTTCATAATTTTTATAATTATTTCATTGATTTTATTGAGTTTATTGATTTTTTGTTGATTTTTATCATTTGATATTCATAGTTTTATTTTTATTTTGATAACACCAATGTCCATAGTGCTAATTTTTAGATTACTAATTTTTTATTTGATCATATAATACTACAATATATTAAAATACGAAGATATTAAGAAAAATGCACCACATTAAGAAAAAATAGAATATGATAAGTAAAATATTATCCTATATTAATAATAAAAATGTATCATATTAAGAAAATTAACGAATTACATCAAGAAATACAATATATATACATATTATAATAAGAAAGATGATGATGTATTTTAGAAATATTAATAATAGCATTGATCTTATCTATTATTATGAGGGTTGAATTTGCTAAAGGAGAATTATTTGATCTGTTTAAGGCATGGGGCGCGATCAGTCTTGCGTTTGGAATTTTATCAGCGAGTAGTTTAATGTCTGCGTATGGTAGTTTTATAGGTTTTGTTGTTGCGTTTTGTATTTCTTTAGTTACGGCAGGTTTAGGTTTTATTTTGCATGAGCTTGCTCATAAGTTTGTTGCGATCAAATATTATTGTTCTGCGAGATTTAAAGCGAATGATTCTATGCTTTTGCTTGCAATACTTGTGAGTTTTGCAGGTTTTATTTTTGCAGCGCCAGGTTATGTTTTGATCAATGGTAATATCAATAAGAAGCAAAGTGGCATCATTTCATTTGCAGGGCCTTTTAGTAATTTTTTGTTAGCTTTGGTGTTTTTGCCTGGATTTTTAATTTTTGAGAATGTTTTGTTGAGCTTTTTTTTCTTTCAGGGTTTTTTTATTAATTCCTGGCTTGGTTTATTTAATCTTATTCCATTTAGACCTTTTGATGGGTTTAATGTTTATAAGTGGAATAAAGTTGTATTTTTTTCTCTTGTTGTAAGTTTGTTGGTTCTTGTTGCTTTTGGGTTAAATTTATTTTAATTGTTTTTTTAGAATAAGTTTTAATCTGTAAAATCAAGAAATTGAGAAAAATAAAAAAATGTTATGTTGGATTAGTTTTAATTTATTGAGTTATGTATTTTTGAGCTACATTCGAGTTATGTATTTTTGAGCCACATTTATATAATCTGCGACTGGGAAATTTTCTTCGTTTTTTCGAAGGTTTCTCTTTGACTCAAATAAGAATTCAGTATTACCAAAATCTAAGCCACATCCGTGTTTAATTATAGCATATAAGTCGTTTACTGAACTAGCTGCGAATTGTTGTGGTTTGTTTATA
>JBEPWP010000107.1:0-6261 GCA_041642355.1 Fodinibius sp.
AAGGCATGGGCACGGGTATACAACATATCGAAGTACTACCATGAATATAGAGCAGGAGGTAAGTACATGGGTGGATAAGGATGATCCGATTAAATTTGTAAAACTCAGATTGTCCAATGAAGGGCTGATGGATAAAAAGCTGACGTTGTTTGAGTATACCGACTTGGTTCTGGGGGTATTTCGAGAACATACTACACGCGAAATCACAACTTTTGTTGATGAAAAATTACAAACCATTTTTGCACAAAATCATTACAACAATGAGTTTGCGGGCCGGGTAGCGTTCTCTGGATTTGTTTCTAAACAGGATATTCATTCGATTTCTTATTCCTCCGATCGGCAATCATTTATTGGACGCAATCAAAATTTGCAGAGTCCACAGGCGGTTAGGGATAATACAGATTTGAATGGACGTTTTGGGATGAAGTTTGAATCGTGTGCGGCCCATCAGTTTTCTATCGAGTTAAAGTCAGGAGCAATAGCCGAAATATATTTTTACCTGGGAGAAGAGAAGTATCAGGAAAAAGCAAATTCGATCATCAGTAAATATCAGGATACTGATGCAATAGAACAGTCGCTCAAAGACGTAAAAGCATTCTGGCGAAAGAAACTGGGTGGTATCAGTATTAAGACGCCGGAACCGGAATTAAATGTATTAATGAATGGCTGGTTGCAATATCAGAATATTGCCTGCCGAATGTGGGGACGAACTGGTTTTTATCAGGCAGGTGGAGCATTTGGGTTTCGAGATCAGCTGCAGGATGCTACGGCAGCCTGTTATTTGGATCCGGAACTTACTCGAAAGCAAATTTTATTGCATGCCGCCCATCAGTTTGAGGAGGGCGATGTACTACATTGGTGGCACCCACCAACTGATCGAGGCATTCGCTCGCTCATCACCGATGATCTGCTGTGGCTGCCTTATACGACAGCTTTCTACGTCGCTAACACAGGTGACAATGCTATTCTGGATGAGCAAATTCCATTTTTGAAAGCTCGTCAACTGTATGAAGGAGAACATGAGGTTTACCTGCAACCGGAGGTATCTCATCAACAGGAATCTTTGTACGAGCACTGCTGTCGCGCTATTGATCGCTCGCTAACGAAAGGGTCACATGGATTGCCCCTTATTGGCGGCGGTGATTGGAATGACGGGATGAATAAAGTAGGGGTTGAAGGTAAGGGGGAAAGTATTTGGCTGGGGTTTTTCCTCTACACTATTTTGGATGATTTTATCCCGATTGTTAAGTCATATAACGATCAAAATCGGTTATCAGAATACCGGAGTTATAAAAAAGAATTGAAAAAGCACCTCAACAAAGAGGGATGGGACGGTGAATGGTATCGCCGGGCCTATTATGATGACGGCACACCGCTGGGATCCTCACAAAATGATGAGTGCCGTATTGATGCTATTGCCCAGGCGTGGTCGGTTATTTCAGGAGCTGGGACGTCTAACAAAACCGAAAAAGCACTGTTTTCAGCCGAACAGCATCTTGTGTCGAAACAGGATGGGCTTATAAAATTACTTACTCCAGCTTTTGACCAAACCGAGAAAAATCCTGGTTATATCAAGGGATATATTCCAGGTGTTCGTGAAAATGGCGGTCAATATACGCATGCCGCTCTGTGGCTGGTCAAAGCATTTGCCGAAGCGGGACAAATTGAAAAGGCTATCTCGCACATGAAAATGCTTTTGCCTATCAATCATTCTATAAATAGTATAGATGCAAGGAAATATGTTGTTGAGCCCTATGCAGTTGCCGCTGATATATATGGCGAACAACCATTGGTGGGAATGGGAGGATGGACGTGGTATACAGGTTCGGCGGGATGGATGTATCGCGTGATTTTGGAATCCATTATGGGTATAACTTTTGTTGATGGAAACAAAATTGAGATTCTTCCTACTGTCATTTCTTCATGGAAAAAATACGAGTGCTGGGTTAGAAATAGGGGACGTGATATAGCGTTGCACATCGAAGTATTGAACCCGAATAAATTATCCCAGGGATCGATAACTGCCTCACTCAATGGGTCATCGATTTCTGTAAAAAATGATACCGTAATCTGTACAATACCAGATCGACCGGGAAAGCATCAGGTGAGAATTGTTATTGAGGAGTAGGTATGTATGGATAATTGATGTGGTAGAAATTCTTACATCTACAACATGGTAGTTCGTACATTTGTCGGATAAACAATTTTATAGATTCAGATTCACGGTTTTTAATTGGACTGCCCCAGAATTCATTTTGCTATGGATACCATAAATGTGCTGATCATCGACAAAAATATTCTCGTCAGAAGAGCAATAACTACTATTCTAAAACAGAAAGAAGAGTTTCGTGTTTTTTGGTTAAACGACGAATTTGACACCGTAGAAACAGTTATTCGTAACATACTACCTGATATTGTTTTGTTGAGCATCGATAATATCGAGGGCGAAGGGTTGGATATGTTGCAGAAAGTGCAAACGACATTCAGCAATTTACCCGTAATTGTTGTAAGTCCACGTAATAAAGAAGGTGCAAAAGCTGCGATAACGGCACTTCGACTCGGAGCTATTGATTTTATAACTAAACCGGAATCGAAGAATTTGATTCTATTTGCAGAGCGGCATCTCAAAAAGCGATTGGATCCATTGCTTAAGGCTGTTTATAAAATGAAGGAGCATCCGAACATGGATAAAATGATGCTCGAGTCGTTAACTCAGCCGCAAAAAAGTTTTGGAGATTTAAGTACAGCAGTTAAAGGGCAGCAGTCTATTAAAGTTGCCGTGATGGGTGGATGTACGGGAGGAGTGCGGGCGTTATTTTCAATTCTGAGTAAGTTACCTAGCAATTTTGCAATACCCGTGGTTGTCGTTCAGCATCTACCGCGAACCTTTACAAAATATTTGGCTAGCTGTTTGGATGCTTATTGTAATGTCCCTGTCCGAGAAGTACAGAATGGTGAATCCTTGGAAGACGGCACTGTCTATATTGCTCCCGGTGGATATCAGTGTGAAATATCGCAGTCTGTACCAAATAATATAGAGGCTTCGGTTTATCGTGGGCCCCGAGAAAATAACATGCGTCCATCAATTGATGTTCTTTTTCGTTCTGCAGCTAAACTAAACGGTAACAAGATTCTTGGAGTATTGCTAAGTGGTTGTGGATCAGATGGATTGCGTGGAGCTGAAGAAATAAAAAAACACTCCGGGCAAGTTATTGTTCAAGATCCTCGATCATCTATTGCTCCTGAACTAGCGTTGTCGGCAATTTCTCAAGGGATAACTAAAACATATTATACACCACAAGGTATTGCGCAGCAATTACTTAAGTATTCTAATATCGATAAAAGAGTTGGGTATAATTCACAGGAAAAAGATGCAATAAATACCAATTTTTTATTTTAGATTGTTCATAGATGCTTTATGCATAACATGATTTTATTCATCTATGGACAAATCAGCAGAAACTAATCCTTCCTTTAAAAAACAACCTTGGGCGCTTGATGCTTCAGAAGTTCTCGGAGCCTTGGAGGTTGAAATAGAACAGGGGCTTTCACCTAGGCAGGTGGATAAACGTCAACAAAAGTATGGCCCCAATCAGCTTCGCAAGCATAAAAAGCGAAGTATTATTGAGATCTTCATTGATCAGTTAAAAAGTATAATTATTGCCCTGTTGGCTGCTGCGGCATTGTTTGCATTTTGGCTTGGGGAATATGTGGACGGCTGGGCAATTATGGCTGTAATCGTTATAAATACTGGCATTGGTTTTTTTACCGAACTAAGAGCTGTTCGCTCGATGGAAGCCCTTTTTAAATTGGGAAAAGTAAGTACCAGGGTTCGTCGTGAAGGTAAAATTATTGAGATTGACGCTGAAGAGTTAGTTCCAGGTGATATCGTTGTTATTGAGGGAGGAGATATTATTACCGCTGATTTACGGATCATAAAACAATCTAAGCTGCAAGCTGATGAATCAGCGTTGACGGGAGAAAGTTTGCCGGTATCAAAAGAGACCGATGCGATAGCAGAGGATACGGTACTTGCTGAACGGGATAGCATGCTTTATAAAGGAACTGCAGTAACACGGGGATCTGGTGAGGCGGTGGTCGTATCAACGGGATTAGATACTGAGCTGGGAGCGATTTCCTCACTTGTAGAGGAAGCAGATCAAGAGCAAACACCACTCGAAGAACGTCTTGATAAACTTGGCTATCGCTTAATTGCCATAACGCTTTTAATAGCACTCTTTGTGGTAGGCTCGGGTATCTGGGCAGGCAAAGAGTTATATCTGATGGTCGAAACTGGTATTGCGTTGGCGGTAGCGGCGATACCGGAAGGGTTGCCAATAGTAGCGACTATAGCGCTGGCCAAAGGTATCCGATTGATGGCTAAGCAAAATGCTTTGGTCAACCGACTCTCATCCGTAGAAACCCTAGGAGCAACCGGGATTATTTGTACAGATAAAACCGGAACGTTGACCGAAAATAAAATGTCGGCCACCGGAATATACCTGTCAGGAAATCGTGATATTGTATTGTCTGAGCCTGAGGTGGCAGATAACAGTGATCTCAGGTTGGCCTTGGAGGTTGGGGTACTCTGTAATAATGCATCGTTGCACCATCAAGGAAAGGGAGGAACCGGTGATCCATTGGAGGTTGCTTTGCTTGAAGCTGCTAAAAAGGTGGGGATAGATATTGATGAGTTGTTATCTCAATACCCCGAAGTGCGAGAGGAGGCCTTTGATGCAGATGTGAAGATGATGGCTACCTGGAATAAAGAGAAGGACAATAAATACCGGGTTTGTGTAAAAGGGGCACCGGGAGCAGTATTGGATGCCTGTAATTCGGTTATGGTTGATGGAGAAGTCGAACCACTGCAAAAAAAGGATCGCAAACAATGGGAGGAACTTAACCTAAAACTGGGCCGAAAAGGGCTGCGTATGTTGGCGTTTGCTGTTAAAAAAGGAAATTCAACGGAGGGGAATCCCTATGAGGATTTGGCACTGGTAGGGCTTGTTGCATTAAGCGATCCGCCCCGAAGTGATGTTAAGCCTGCTATTTTGCGATGTCAGCAAGCAGGTATTCGAGTGGTAATGATAACGGGGGACCAAAAGGCAACCGCTGAATCCATTGCTGGGTCGGTTGGTATTGATCTGGATAATCAGGAAGCCATACACGGTCGAGACTTGCCCGATATTGCGGGATTGGAGATTGACAGCAAAGAAGCGAATCGGATTTATCATACTTCAGTCTTCTCCCGTGTAAGTCCCAATCAAAAACTCGATCTCATCGAGCTGTTTCAAAATAAGGGTCAAATTGTGGCGATGACAGGTGATGGCGTAAATGATGCACCGGCACTTAAAAAAGCCGATATCGGTATTGCAATGGGACAGCGAGGCACCCAGGTTGCCCAAGAGGCGTCTGATATGGTGCTTATGGATGATGCTTTTTCTACCATTGTGAGTGCAATAGAGCAGGGACGTGTCATTTTTAATAATATTCGGCGCTTTATCTATTATCTGATGTCATGCAATGTGAGCGAGGTGATGGTAGTCGCTTTAGCGACCATTATTGGGACGGCCTTGCCTATTTTACCCTTGCAGATTCTTTTTTTGAATTTGGTTACTGATGTTTTTCCGGCTCTGGCACTAGGCGTTGGTGAGGGGGAAGAGGGAATTATGCAAAAGCCACCACGCAATCCTGAACAATCGATATTGGACAGTGGCGAATGGATAGGAATAGCTGGATATGCGTTTATTATTACGTTATCGGTTCTAGGTTCATTATTTATTGGAATGGAATATCTGAATCTATCTGCAGAAAAAGCAGTTACACTGTCGTTTTTAACGCTTGCTTTCGCTCAATTGTGGCATGTCTTTAATATGCGCAGCAGTGATTCTAGTTTTTGGAGTAACACGATTACAACAAATAATTACATTTGGGGAGCACTACTACTATGCACCGGATTACTATTTATGGCGGTCTATGTACCGGTGCTAAGTAATGTGTTAAAAGTAACACCTCCCACAGTAACGGGTTGGGTTGTCGTTTTTGTGATGAGTGGAATTCCACTTCTGGTGGGACAACTGTGGAAAATATATCGGCCAAATCCACAGGTTGTACAAAAATAAAAAAGCCAACAGTTTCCTTATCTCAGCATTACCTGAATTAAGTGTTAGAGGTGTAATCTCAGCCTCGATTTCTCAAAGCACCCTCAACTGTTGGCATATTATCGGTATTGATATACCGATAAAAATTAGACCGTTGCAC
>JBEPWP010000108.1:0-6225 GCA_041642355.1 Fodinibius sp.
CCATCTCCTCAAACTGCTTTTCTAGCACTTCCCGCGAAGCTACTTTTGAACTTTGTTTTGACGCCCACGCACCTAACTGACTTTCCCGCGGGCGTTGCCTGAAATAAGCTTCTGATTCGGATCGACTGAGCTTTTCAACATCCCCCTCTATTCGAACCTGCCGCTCCAGCTGCGGCCAAAAAAAACATAATGCGGCACGTGGATTTTCCGTCAACTCTCGTCCTTTTCTACTGCCGTAATTGGTATAGAATTTAAACCCAGCTTTTTCTACTCCTTTCAGCAACACGATACGGGCAGAAGGAGATCCGTCTTCATCTGCCGTAGCAAGCGTCATTGCATTGGCATCCAACAGCTCGGCGGAAAGAGCCTGCTGAAACCATTGGGTAAATTGATCGATAGGATTATCAGCAACTTCCGATTCCGCCAGCACCTGCCTGGAATACTCTCTTCGTAATTCTGCAATGTTTTTATTTGATTGATTATTTTCTGACATATCAGAATTTATCCATCAAAATATTCAGGTGCGTTTCCTTTTTTCCACTTGATATTACAACCTAAGCTTGGCTTTTGATCTTCTTTCACCTTTTCATCAAATAGCAGATCTGCAGCTTCACGGATATCATTTCCTGTAACTGGTTCATCATTTCCGGGACGACTGTCATCAAACTGCCCACGATAGACCAATTCATCATTCTCATTGAACAAAAAGAAATCTGGTGTACAGGCAGCTTTATAAGATTTTGCCACTTCCTGTGTGCCATCATACAGATAAGGAAACGAAAATTGCTTTTCGCGAGCCAATGAAGCCATTTTTACCGGACTATCATCGGGATAATTTTCAACGTCATTAGAACTTATTGCAACAACACCAATCCCTTTCTGCTGAAGATCTCTTGCTGTAATCACAAATTCGTCCAGAATGTGTTGTACAAAAGGACAGTGATTACACATAAAAACAACCAATAATCCTTTGGCATTATTAAAATCATCAAGCGAAACCAGTTGGTTATTTATCGTATCAAATAATTTGAAATCCGGTGCTTTAGTTCCAAGATCCATCATTGTAGAAGGAGTATCAGACATAGCAGAAGTAGTTATTTTGATTTATACTTTTATTCAGACTGAACGTACAAAATTTTGTCATTTTATGTTCAGTGAATATATACGAAATGAAAGGGAAAATGAATAAAAAAACCCGATATCTGCATAACAAATCAGGGCTATAATAATTTTTGAAAATCCTGTTTGCAGATATCGGGCTGAAGGTACTATCTCTACTTTTTAAACGACTGTCTTTGCTAAATGTTACATCTAAAAAAGATCTAATTGCCCTTCCTGGGGACGACGAAAGTGTTTCGCGGAAAGTAAACGTTCATTCTTGTTCATTCCCAGCTTTTCAACATGAATATTGAACATACTTCTTATTTGACTTGCATAGTTCCCCTTACCGTGAAAACGCTCACCAAATTCACTTTCATTTAATTTTCCATTTCTGATGTCTCGAATTCTGTTCAATATCTTTTCTTTACGCTCCGGGAAATACTGTTCGAGCCACTCCTTAAAAAGATCTTTGACACCATACGGCAGCCTCACAATAGTATAAGAGGCATGGGTTGCACCTGCATCTTTTGCCTTTTCCAATATTTGAGGACATTCATGATCGGTAAGGCCGGGAATAATTGGTGCCACGTTAACCCCCACCGAAACACCATTATTTGCTAGCTTTTCAATAGCTTTAAGTCTTCGGTTGGGCTGTGATGTTCGCGGTTCTATTATACGAGCCAAATTACGATCGAGTGTTGTAATTGACAGTGTTACATGAACGGCATTAAATACAGTAAGTTCTTTCAGAAGATCAATATCACGTGTGACTAAGTAATTTTTTGTGATTATCCCTATCGGATTACGTGCCTCGACCAAAACTTCCAAACAACTTCTAGTAATTTTTAGCTTCCTTTCTATCGGTTGAAATGGATCGGTGACACCACTTAGTGCAATAGATGCGGGCTTCCATTTTGCGGAGGCTAACTTAGTTCGCAACTTCTCCGGAGCGTCATATTTAACCATTATTCGTGACTCGAAATCGAGTCCAGCAGAAAATCCCAGAAATTCGTGCGTTGGACGTGCATAGCAATAAATGCATCCATGTTCGCATCCCCGGTACGGATTTAGGCTATAAGTAAATGGAATATCTGGGCTATCGTTCTTGGATAATATCTCCTTTGTGTCATCAGCTATAAGCTTAGTATCCTGCGCGGGCTTCTCTCCCGATTCTTTATCGAGCTCATAATCGATATATTTTCCCTCAAAACGATTGGCCGGATTGTCGGATGCGCCGCGACCTCGAATAGGGTTTTTATCTTTTTGATGCATTATGATTAGATCTATAATTGCTATTTAAACCAACCTAAACATCAATACTGACAACATAGTGTCATTTAAATAAATATTCATCCAATAAGAAAAGCCCGGTTTAAAATAACCGGGCTTAGTTCATTACAGCGTTTTAATTTAACTACAAGTTGTATCCATGAAATTTTCATCCCAACACAGTTTATCTACCCCTTGCTCGTAATATCCTGTTTTTGTACTCGTATTCCAATATACAGTGATATCAGGCTCATTTGGATAAATATATGTCATGGTATGTTCAGGTTCATTGGCATTGTAGTTGGCTGAAATAGCAACATTACCACTATCGTTATACCATTTGGCAGTCATTGATTTTTCCGTATCACTTGAAATCGTCCATTCGTATTTATATGCAACTTGTTCTTCGTTAGAATCTGGGTTCTGAATGTTAAAAGTCCAACTACCTTCAGATCCATCTTCTGTAACGGTTCCTTCCATAATACGATAGTCCACAATACTGGTTTCTCCATCATCATAACTCATGAGCATTTCCCAATTATAGCCTCCTGTCACTTCCTCGGCTGTTATGGTAATAGAAATACTTTCATTTTCATATTGTTCGGAATACTCCCACACCCATTTGCCATCTTCATAATTAGCCTCCTGATTGTTATTACTGAACATACTACTATAACTTGCTGCAAAAGCGAATGACATACCACTTTGATAAAGTACCCACTGACGTGCTTGGGAGTAATTATCGGTATTTTCTTCTGCATTCAATGCAAAATCAGTAAGCTTAGTTTGATTCTGCTCAAAAAATGAGAAATCAGGTTGGGCTTCCTCATTCTGCACTTTAGGAAAAGAAGGTGCTTCACTTGGATCTGGTCCCGTACTACTATTATCACCACAAGCTACTAGTCCAACTATTAAAACTAGAAATGCAATACATTTTATATAACGATTCATCTTAGGTTCCCCTCTTTGGTTATTTTTAATTTAGTGTTCTCTATCTAATACGAAGTCTGTAACAAAATTAGCTCACAGACTTCCCTTTTTATAGAGTAAGACCACTGAGGAACCGAATCCTTACAATTTAAATATATCTCAAGCTCGATAAACGGTTTTAGTATTTACAAACTCTTTAATTCCAACATGGGATAATTCACGTCCATATCCAGACTCTTTGATACCACCAAATGGTAGACGGGGATCGGACTTCACAAAATCATTAATAAAACAACAACCTGCTTTTAATTCATAAGCAGCTATTTCTTCGGCACGTTGAAGATCCTCAGAAAACACTGATGCTCCCAATCCGTAATTGCTGTCATTCGCTACCTTAATAGCCTCTTGGGTATCTTTTACTTTAATGACGGAAGCCACCGGACCAAATAACTCCTCTTCGTAGGCCGGCATTCCCTTCGTCACTTCAGTAAGAACAGTAGGCGGATAATAATAGCCCTCTCGGTCTGGGATAGTCCCTCCAATAATACACTCTGCTCCTTTTGCCATGCTTTTTTGAACCTGTGCATGCAAATCGTCCCGCAAATCTTCGCGAGCCATCGGCCCAATATCTGTAGCACTATTAAATGGATCTCCAATTTTCTTTTCATTCATCATATAGAATACGGCCTCAAGAAACTCATCATACACTTCATCTACTACAATGAAGCGCTTGGCCGCAATACAACTTTGTCCGCTATTAATCAGTCTAGAGGTTACGCATGTTTCAGCAGCCTTTTCAACATCAGCATCATCTAAAATGAGATAAGGATCACTCCCTCCCAGCTCAAGCACCGTTTTCTTAAGCACACTTCCCGCCGTTGATGCTACTTCTTTTCCTGCACGTGTGCTACCTGTCAAGGTAACAGCCGCAACATCAGGATGTTTAATCAGATCTTGCGTTTGATCCACATCTGCAATTACAGTACGAAAGAGATCATCGGGAATACCTGCCTCGTGCATTAAGTCTTCTATAGCCAGAGCACAACCCGTTACGTTAGGGGCATGTTTCAATATCACCGCATTGCCTGCCATAAGCGCGGGTGCCCCAAATCGAAATAACTGCCAAAAAGGAAAATTCCAGGGCATAATAGCAAGAACTGTACCCAGTGGATTAAAGGTTACATAACTTTTACTTGCATCAGATTTTATTACCTCCTCTTCCAAGAAATCCTCAGTATTCTCTGCATAATAATTACAAACCCAGGCACATTTTTCGGCTTCCGATTTGCCCTGCGCCAGTGGTTTTCCCATTTCCCGGGCCATCAACTCAGCATACTTCTCCTTTCGCTCTTCCAATAACTCAGCTACTCGCTGTAGTAATAGGCCACGTTCATAAAATGAATTACGACGCCAGCTTTCCTGAACCCTGGCTGCATCTTTAGCAATCGTATCCAATGCCTCATCATTCATTAGATCATACTTTTCAATTTGCTCTCCATTAGCCGGGTTGATAGATTTCATAGCAGCTCTTTCTTAATTATTAGTATTTATTTCCTCATAAATAGTTTACGAATAGCAAACGTCTCAACCAACTTTCAAGAATACTTTTCAACGGTTTTATCAATAGTCTGTAAGGTGGACCGTAACAGCTCTTCTTTAACAATCAAAGGCGGGGCTAATCGCACTAATGTATTCGAATGGAGCGTCCATCCAAGGATAATGCCCTTCTCAAAGCACTCCTCTACGACTTTTTGCGTAAGCCCCCGATCAGCTAATTCCATTCCAAGCATCGCTCCCACACCACGAATTTCTGAAATACCCACCGCTGACAACTCTTCTTTAACTATTTGCTCAATTTTTTTAGCCCCCTGTCCGTAATCATCTGACAATAGCTCTGAAAGCGTGGCATGCGCCGCAGCACACGAAACAGGGTGACCTCCAAATGTTGTCACATGATTTAGCGGGGGATCGTGTTTAAAGACTTCGAAAATTTCAGACGAGGATACAAAAGCCCCCATTGGCATCCCTCCGCCCATGGCTTTGGCCAGACTCATAATATCGGGGACTACATCATATCCCTGGAAAGCAAACAATGACCCAGTTCGATAAAAGCCCGTCTGTATCTCATCAAAAATAAGCAGTGCGCCTACTTCATCACAGCGCTTACGAACTGCTTGTAACCACTCTTTTTTTGCTGGAATGATGCCGCCCTCACCCTGGATAGGCTCCATAATCACAGCCGCCGTCTCTTCGTCGATTGTTTCCAATCCGTTAAAACTATTGAAATCCAAAAAGTGGACATCTGGTAATAACGGCAAGTATGGATTGCGATATACATCCCGACCGGTAACGCTTAGCGAACCGTGCGTATCACCATGATAACCGTGATGAAATCCCACAAACTTATGCCGACCGGTATACTTTTTAGCCAGCTTAAGCGCTCCTTCGTTGGCCTCGGTACCGCTGTTTACAAAATATACGCGATCCAGCTTATCTGGCAATTGTGATGTAAGTAATTCCGCATAGTCTGATTGCGGCTCTTGGATAAACTCACCATACACCATTACATGCAGGTGGCGGTCAACCTGACGCTTGACAGCCTCCACAACTTTGGGATGACGATGCCCCAAACTGCTAACGGCAATACCTGAAATAAAATCAATATACTCCTCACCGCCAGTTGTATAGATATAGGGACCTTCAGCACGCTCTATTTCCAGCCCCATAGGCGCATCACTGGTCTGGGCTACGTGTTCGTAAAAAGAATCTTTGCTACTCAAATTAGCTGCGCTATTTTACGGTTGATATTTACTTCTGCCACTCCGAAAGCAACTGCTCAAATTCCTCTTGCAGCTCTTGGTTTCGATTTTTTGCATACCATTTATGCAGATTTTTAGCCCACTCTTCTTTGCTGATGCTTTCATC
>JBEPWP010000109.1:0-6204 GCA_041642355.1 Fodinibius sp.
ATAATATCTCTGCTCCGCCATCAACCAACTTTCGGTAGAGCTCAGGGAAGCGTAGATCATAACAAACTGAAAGTCCCCAGTTACCAACTTCATTACTTCTATAAACAGCTGGCTCAGGACTACCCCTTTCAACATAATTCGATTCTCGATACGTTTCACCATCATCCAGATCCACATCAAATAGATGAATTTTGTTATAGCTCTTTATCTCTGTTCCACTAGGAGTATAAAAGGGAGAATGATTAAAGACCTTTCCATCATTCGTTGGTACCGGATAGCTACCGCCCATGATATAAATACCAAACTGTTTTGAAGTCTCGGAAAGAAATTTAGGCACTTCTTCGGCTATTTCGTCTGCCCTCTCCATTCGCATCGAGAGACCTCCGAGAAAAGCGAAATTTTCGGGCAAGCCTACGACTTTCGCTCCCTTATCTACCGATTTTTTAATGTAATCATAAGCTGAATCCAAATTGGCCTGTAAGTTGGTTTGGCTATTCATCTGTATTACAGCTGCCCGATACGACTTTAAAAACATGGCATTAAATTTTGTGATACTTAAATTCCTGTCACTCCTAAAATAAAAAAGGTGCAACATTATTCATGCTGCACCTTCAAGATTCTAATAGAGAATTGTTTTAGTTCGTTTTAGCACCTCTATCCAAATATTGCTGGTAGAGTTGGATGTGTCGACTCACCATAGGGATTTTATTGCCACCAATAAAAACATCCGTAATATGGTTCATCGGCTCAAAAGGGTCACCATCAGCGATAAACAAATTTGCCTGCTTTCCGGGCTCAATGCTACCAAGCTTATCATCCACACCAAAAATTTCAGCTGCATTAATGGTAATTGCTTTTAAAGCCTCTTCTTGGCCTAGACCATAATTAGCGGCAAAACCGGCATGATATGGGGCATTTCGTACATTCTCGACCCCACCGGTTGCTATGGCTACTTTAACGCCCGCAGCATGTAAATTTCCGGGATTTTGGTAAGGACGCTGATAATTATCATAATCACGTTCGGGCGTATAAAGAGTAGAAACCAGACATGGAAGCCCAGCTTCTGCAATTTCATCCGCTACACGCCAACCATCTCTTACTCCTGCCAATATAAACTGCATGTCAGGATAATTTTTGGTCCACTCAATAACATCCAAAATATCTTTTTTAGCATCGACTGAGATAATAACCGGAACTTCTCCTTTTACAACTTCTCGCATGGCTTGCATCTTTTTATCCATGTCAGGTTGTTCCTTGTTATTGGGATTATTCTCAAAATCCGTCAACATTTTGTCATAGAATTTAGCCCGAGAAATAAAATCATTAAGCTCTTTCAGGTCAGCCTGATACTCTTTTTTTACCTTCTTATCCGATCGGTCGTCCCACCAACCTCCTTTTTTAGATGTAGGCCAATTTAGATGGATAGCTGCATTAGGCCTAACTGCCATAGAATCAGGAGAATAACCATACAGATCGATAAGTGTAGCTTTTCCTGCTAAACGTCCTGATACAGGCATTGAGATAGCATTTGTAACACCGTTTACTCGTGTTACAGGTATACTGGCACTACTTGGATTGATAGCTGTAAAGGCCCGTACATGAGGATTAAAATCCCCAAGTTCTGCCTGGTCATTTGTTACCGCCACCGCTCCAATCTCTTGCAGTCCAAGCTGCGTGCCCGAATCAATAAATCCAGGATACACATGTTTGCCTGTACCATCAATCTGTTTATACCCCGAGGGGATATTAATATCAGTACCAACATCGGTTATTTTTTCACCATCAATCAGTACAGTTCCATTCTCGACAACACCACTAGTAATGGTATGGACTGTAGCGTTTGTTATTGCAAATTTACCGAATTCAGCCTTTTCCGTTATTTGGGCTTCAGCGCTCATCCCCAAAAACAGTACCAAGAGACAAGCTGATATTGTGCTTTTCAAATATGTCATAATAATTTCTGTGTCTTTGGTCATTTTAATTAATTGCCTTGAAGTTTCATCCCATTCTTGCTGAATCGAATTTCAGCACCTTGCAGGCATGTTTCAGAATGACGACCATTTTCGTTGTACCATCGTCCCGAGGCTTCATCAAAATCCTGTTCCGCATCCACGTTCAAACGCATATCGTCGGCATCTTCAGCACGATCGAAGTATTTTTTTCCATCTACAAATGTTTTTAGCGTTTTACTGTAGATACTCAATGGATGGCCGTCCCAAATAGCAACATCACCATGCTTACCCACTTCAATACTTCCTACATCTTCATCAATACCTAGTTGTACTGCAGGATTTAAGGTGATCATTTTAAGGGCATCTTGCTTGGAGGTATTACCATAGTGTACAGTTTTAGCGGCCTCATGATTTAAGTGACGTATCAACTCTCCACTATCGGAGTTTATACTGTTTTTTACGCCATTTTCATTGAGGATAGAGGCATTATATGCCGTCGAATAGTACACCTCAAACTTATAGGCCCACCAATCGGCAAAGACCGAGGTATAGGCACCATTTTTCTTTAACTCGGGTGCTACCTTGAAGGCTTCATTTGCGTGTTGAAACGTGTAATTCTCAATTCCATAATCATTAAAGACACGCATAAGCATAGTAATTTCATCTGCCCGATATGAGTGCGTATGAACAAGTACTTCGCCCTCTAAAATATCCACCAACACTTCGAGACGTTCATTCTTGGCCACAGGTACCGGTGGAGTAGAACGATTGCCATTTTCGTAATCCTGTTTGGCATCTAGATACTCCTGGTGATTCCGCTTATAATCAATTGCTGCATCAAAATGATCACGAATAACCTGTTCAACCCCCATTCGTGTTCTAGGTTGAACATCAAACCCTTGTCCGTGAACGCGCGTAGGATTTTCGCCCAACGCAAATTTGATCGTTCGAGGTGCTCCCTCAAAACGCATCTCATCCATATCGGCACCATAACGTAGTTTCAGGGTCTCATTCTGTCCCCCAATAACATTAGCAGAACCGTGCATCAAATGAATAGACGTTACGCCCCCAGCCAGCGCCCAATAGATATTGATATCATTGGGATTGATGGATTCTTCCATCGAGACTTCAGCCGTAACAGGATTTGTCCACTCGTTGATGTCAACCCCTGCAATATGCGAGTGAGCATCTATAATACCCGGCATTACATATTTCCCGGAAGCATCTACCGTTTCGATACCACGCGGCGCAGAAATATCTTCCCCAATTTCGGTAATAATACCATCTTCGATTAGAAGATCTGTATTTGGCATATTGCCATTGGCAATAGTAATAAGTGTACCATCTTTGATAAGAATAGACCCTTTATCCTGGGCATATCCCGTTAGACTAAAACAAAAAACTAGTATTGTTATCAATAGCTTCTTCATAATGTTTACTCCTCAGAAGATTCTTGTTCAAATTCTTTAAGCTTTCCATCTGTAATGGAATAAACCGATATTGCTTTCTCTTCCATAAATGGCTTGTCAAAAACTGTAAAGTTGGCAATACGCCCCTCGGCAATATTGCCAAGTTGATTGCTGTAGCCCAAAATATCGGCCGTAGATTGTGTCAGCATTCGTAAAATTTCTTCCTTTCCAAGGTTGCCTTCTTCTTGCAACACCGTAAGGTTTTTACCAATATCAGAGAGTTTCAATCCGTTTGAAGCATATCCAACCTTTACTCCACTATTGATAAGTTTGGCAATATTTTGGATATCAGCTTTATAGGCCTCTTCCTGCTTATCTCTAAAAATGCGCATTTCTTCAGTTATCTCGGGCTCATCTTCATCCTCTTCTGCTGTTTTCCATTCAGGCTCTTCTGGCAGATCAATACTTGCCAACACGGGAACATCACGTTCTTTTAACTCGTCGGCTTTTTTATAGGCCTCTTTACCAGATACAATAACAACCTCAAAACCAAGATCATCCTGGAGTTCAAATACTCGTTCAATATTTTCTTTGCTATCAGCTACAAAATAGAAAGGCTGCTGACTATCCAGTACAGGATAAAGTGCTTCGAGAACCTCATTTTTTTTAGGTGCTGGATAGTTCGATGAAACAGAAGCGAAATACTGTTCTTGCTGTTGTAATGCTTTTGCATCATTAAACAGTTGGCGAAACTGTGTCATTACGCCCATAGTCGTAGAAGGATAAGCTTGCCCCTGCGCTTCTTCAAATTGAGCTAGAACTCCCAACCCGGGTTCTAAAAGAAAGTCTTTGGTTTTATCTCCCTGAATAAAAAAGAGATCAACCTGGCCGGGTAACATTTGCCCTTTCAGACCCAGGCCTGCAGCTGTAAAACCATGTTTATATGCTTCAGTAAGTGCTTGACTATCTGATTGTAACACTTTTGAAGGCTGACGTTCAGGTTGAATACCAGCCCTTCCATAACCAGGATCACCGGGTACTTCAGGTGTTCCTACTGATTCATCCGAATCGGGACTTCCCCAGAGAGCCAGCCCATCAATAAATCCCGGATACACGTGCAGACTATCTCCACCATCATGGACATAAGCATCAAATGGGATATTAACATTTTTACCAACATCGGTAATTATGCCATCTCTCCAAACAACAGTTCCACTTTTAATAATATCTCCATCAGCTGTGTGGATTGCTACGTTTTGTATTGCCTCAGCCGGTGATGACTGTGACCATCCTTGTGATGAAAACATCAACAAGAAAGCGAAACAAAGAACAGTAAAATAAGCTGTTTTCTTCATAAAAATTTATTTTAGTGCGAATTTAAACCATTCTGAATATATGATTATGAATCTTATATGAAAGTTTATAAAGGAAAAAAGATGTAAAGCCAAATAAAATAATGCCTTTATTTGATTTGAGGGCTGCTATTTAAATTGGGAACAACCTGTTAACTCTTATATTTAAAAACCCATATTTAATGCTCGTAATAGACAAAAACCAGGGAATAGAATTTGTTGCACAGTTCTAAGCATTGTAAATTTGCTGGTCATTATTTTGAGTACAAAAAAAATATTTTAAATCGTAAAACACTACCCAATGAGTGAAGTACAACCCAGTGTCAGCTATAGTTTTACCATGCGTTTATATATTAAAAACAAACCTGGTATGCTGGCCAAGATATTAAGTGTAATTGCCGATCAAAAAGGTGATCCCGGTGCTGTTGATGTCGTCAAAGTTGAAGGCGAATATAAGGTTCGCGACCTAACAGTCAGTGCCCGTGATGAAGAGCATTCCAAAGCTATTGTGAAGGCAATCAAAAAGGTCGAAGGTGTAAAAGTAAGAAATGTATCTGACCGCGTATTTTTACTCCATCTGGGCGGTAAGATTCGCATTAAAAACAAAGTACCCGTTGATACCCGTGATTCTCTTTCCATGGCTTATACACCGGGCGTTGGACGTGTTTGTGAAGCTATTGCCGAAAATAAAGAAAAAGCACATTCACTCACCATTAAAGAAAATTCTGTTGCAGTAGTTAGCGATGGCTCTGCGGTATTGGGTTTGGGAGACATTGGGCCTGAGGCAGCAATGCCAGTTATGGAAGGTAAGGCCATGCTGTTTAAGGAATTTGCCGATGTCGATGCTTACCCTATTTGCCTGCAAACGCAGGAAGTTGACGAAATTGTAAATGCTGTTAAATGGATGTCTCCTGGTTTCGGAGGAATCAACCTGGAAGATATTGGTGCACCCCGTTGCTTTGAAATTGAAGAAAAACTAAAAGCTGAACTCGACATACCAGTTTTCCATGATGACCAACACGGAACAGCTGTTGTAGCACTGGCTGCTACAATAAATGCCCTTAAAGTTGTAGAAAAGGATTTGTCTGATCTCCGCATTGTGATTGTAGGAGTTGGTGCCGCTGGTGTAGCCATTACAAAAATATTGTTAGAGGCCGGTGCTGAAGAAATACTATGTTGCGACCGAAGTGGTATTATTAACCGTGATAACATGAATGAACTTAACTCCAGTAAACAATGGGTCGCTGAAAATACAAACCCCGATAATTTATCAGGTTCCCTAAAGGACGCTACAAACAATGCTGATCTACTTATTGGTGTTAGCGGGCCAGGAACGGTTCCTATTGAAGCTGTAGAAGATATGGCAGATGACCCGATTGTATTTGCACTAGCAAATCCAGTTCCGGAAATTATGCCCGAAGAAATTCAAGAGGTTGCCCGCATTATTGCAACAGGACGAAGTGATTATCCCAACCAGATTAATAATGTATT
>JBEPWP010000110.1:0-6172 GCA_041642355.1 Fodinibius sp.
CCGGGTAACCCAATGGCGGATTCTACCCAATATTCGGTACGTCCCTCTTTTGATGTGCTTAATGATCTCGTTTTTGATACTCTTTCCTCCAGACGCACAAACTATCAGGAGTCGTATACTGCTGGCTGGCAACCACGACTCAATAAGGTAAGTGCATTGGACTGGGTTAATTATTCAGCGAATTACAGCGGTGGATATCAGTGGAGAAATAGTCCCCGAGGTTCAGATTTAGGGGCAAATATTTCAAATAACTTTTCACTTAACCAGACGCTGGATTTTAATATTCGAAGCCTACTAAATGGAATGGATTGGTATCGACGCCTCCAAAATGGTGGAGAAATTGGAAATTCCTCTTCGGCTGATACGACTAAAGGATTAAGTGAAGATCAGCTGGGGGCAGCCTTTAGTAATATTGGTAAAAAAGCGGCTGGTGCGATTTTGAGTATACAGTCGGTGGACATTTCGTTTAATATATCACAGAGTTCACTCCAAAGTGGATATGCCGGTACGTCGCCACTATATGATATGTTTGGGCGCAACAGTGGAGACTATTCGCCTCCCTTTTCGTATCGTACGGGATTCGCAAATGAAATAGGATTGGATCGGTTGATTGATAATCCCAGCGAAACTTCCTCGTTGCAGTTGCCCTCTAATCGCAATTTAACAGATGATATTACAGTGCGTTCGCGATTGCAGCCTTTCAAAAATTTGAGCATCGATTTAACCTGGAATTCGAAGTGGAACGAAACCAATACCAACTCAATAACTATCGATCCCAATCAAAACCAAAGTACGGTACGGTCCCAGAATGGGTCTATTTCCTCAAGTATCTGGGCTTTTGGCAGTGGTTATGAATCTTTCTTTAAAAAACAATTGCGTACTGCTTATAATGATATTGGGGATAACACAACAATTGCTGATTCAACCGGTAATAGTGATGGACGTACCGTGCTGGGACGAACGGTTCTCCAAGATGATTTTAGGGCTTCATATTTGATGTTTAGCCAAGGAGCTATTGGCGATCGTAATTTTACTCCATTCCCGTTACCGGGCTGGCGCATAACGTGGACAGGATTAGAAAGATTTGTTCCTATCTTTGGAGATCTGATGTCACGTGCGTCTATATCACATAATTACAGTGGTACGTATCGCTTGGGATGGGTTTATAACACCGATCAAAGCACTTTGCCTGATATTTCTATGGGAGCTTATTCAGTGAGTAATCGACGTCCTGAGTTTGAGCCCAACAGTATTAATATCGAAAAGCGATTTAGTCCGCTTGTGGGATTAAACTTAACCTGGGAATCAAACTTGCGCACCAATATCCAGTATGAGCAGAGTAAAGTAATCAGTCTGGCACTGTCAAACTCCACGGTGATTGAGCGGCTATCAAAGGGATTAAAACTGACGTTTGCTTACACCCTACGTGATTTTAAAATTCCGTTCTTTAAACGATTGGATAATGCTGTGGATATAACATTGAATGGCAGTTATATCGAAGACGAGGAGAAAAAATTTGAACTCGATTCAGATTTGGATGAAGCGCTTACGGCTGGGCCGGATGATATCATCAAGGATCCCGATCGAGCAGAGTTTTCTAGTACTGTAACTGGTGGACAGGCACGTATTAATGGATCGGCTGTGGTTGGATATCAGTTTTCACAGATGATACAGGCAAATTTCGAGTATAATTACAGCAAATTGCTACCGAAAACGTCAGGAGTTTACGGGCGTACCGACCACGATATCCGTTTTAATGTTGTGGTGTCAATACGTTCGAATTAAGAAATCTGAATAACATGTTAGGCGAAATCGCTTTTTCTACCTAAGAACGAAAATCCAATTCCAACAGTCGAAAAAATGATCATTAGATAGGGTAGCCAATCTCCAAACCGAGTGTACAACGTTTGGGATGAAAGTACAGGCACATCGTAGGTAAAAGCAGTTGATTCCCAATAGGGCGTTTGTACCTTTATAGAACCGTCGGGGGCTATGATCCCAGAAATTCCATTGTTGGCACTGCGTACAACCCATCTATCAAACTCAATGGCACGTAATCGGGCGTAGGCAAAATGTTGCTCATGTCCGCTGGTATTGCCCCACCAGCCGTCGTTGGTAATGATAGTGAGGTAGCCAGTGCCGTTGCGAACATAGTTGAGAATCCAGTTGGGGAAAACCGAATCGTAGCAGATGAGCGCAGGCGTTTGGGTTCCATTTACCGAAAATTGATCCGCTGTATACCCCTTGCCATAGTTTTGAATCTCATTCCAATTCACCCATCCAAAAATATCAATTGCATTTAAAAAGTGGACGAATGGAATACGCTCGACAATGGGCACCAAATTGTGTTTGCGGTACACTCCCATCTGTTCGTTTTGATGAAAGCCAAGGGCGGCATTAAACGGAAGATATTTCCCTTGTTGATCTTCGTAGGTTAGGGCAGGTATATCATCTGTATAAAATTCAAAAAACGTGGCCCCGGTAATGAGTGTGGCATCTTGTTTGTCAGCATAATTATTAAGCTGATTTTTCGTCAGGTCTGAGAAGTTTCGATACCCATCTATATTTAATATTTGATTTTGGATAGCATTTTCGGGCCAGACGATGAGTTGGCTATTTTCGGTAATTACGGAGTCGGTTAACGACAATAGATGATTATTGGCCTGTTGTGCACTGTCAAATCCACCATTGGGTTTGTAGGAATCAAAGTTGGGTTGTACCACCACCACTTCGTGTATGTCATCTGCTTCAGTTGTACTTTCAAAAGTAGATATCAGCACCGACCAGATGGGGAAAAATAATAACATCCCTATAGCAGCAAATTTAGTGGTCGGCTTGGGCTTTTTAAGATATTGATATGTTAGCGCTGATGTGAAAACTACCCAGAAGGAAATTCCCCAGTAGCCGGTTACGGAGATATACTGCACTAACTCCGGTACATTGGCCCAAGCATTTCCAACGACAAGCCACGGCCAGGCCAAATCCCAAAGGTGATGCAGGTATTCGTAGCTTAGCCAAAAAGCTGTTTGAAACAGGGCAATAAGCCAAGGATTTAGGTTCTGCTGTTGCACTTTGTACTGAAGCATGATGGGGATCGTCATTACGGCAGCGTTGGCCAGAATAGCAGCTACGCCGCCTGCTATCGTTGCCATCACCAGCCAGTATGTGGTAATAATATTCCAGATGAGGAATGCAGGATAGACTTTGTAGGCCGCCTCGCGAGCAGAATTAGACAGATCAATAATGCGGAAAATGAATAAAAGAGCCGCGAAAATTAAAAAAGGGAGTGGTACAGGGGGATAGCTTAATCCCAGCAGTAGTCCAGCTGTTGCAGATAAAAGCCAACTGTTGTTCCAAAATTGCTCAATCCTGTTTTTCATTCGCTGTAATCTTTTGGGGCAATTATAACGACAATTTCTCCTTTAATGTCATCCCGAAGTTGAAAAGTGTCATGGACCGTTTTTATAGTGCCGCGCACTATTTCTTCAAATTTCTTAGTAAGTTCACGACAGACCGCCATCATGCGCTGGTCACCCATATATTTTCGCAGTTCTTCGAGTAGTTTCATTAATCGGTGTGGACTTTCGTAGAGTACAACACTCCGTTTTTCATCGACAAGCTGTTTAAGCTGTTTTTGCCGCCCCTTTTTTTGTGGAAGAAATCCCTCAAATACATACTTATCACAGGGTAGACCGCTTGCGACCAAGGCCGTTGTGGCGGCATCGGGACCGGGAATGACCGAAACCGAATGTCCCGCTTGATGGGCGGCGCGCACGGCTAAAAATCCTGGATCAGAAATACCCGGCATGCCGGCGTCAGAAATGACGGCCACATTTTGTCGGGCATCTAAAATATTGAGCAGGTGCTCTACTTTTTGATGTTCGTTATGCGCATGGAAAGCAAAAGTTTTTGCATCGATACCGAGCCGTTTTAATAACACACCTGATGTACGGGTATCCTCGCAGGCGATGTAAGACACAGATTTGAGCGTGTTGATAGCTCGCTGTGAGATATCCTCGAGATTGCCTATGGGGGTCGCTACAATAAAAAGGGTGCTCACCGGCAATTGGGTTTGAAGGTTTTGGGTTTAAAATCCGAATGAAAGTAACAAAAACTTCTCAACTATATCGACTACTTTTGGAAAGAGATAGGGCTGAAATTTTGGCGTAAAAAGGCTATACTTAGCTGCGTTACAACTGAATGATGGAGATGAGTTTTGCTGTTACTTATTCTTTCAGGAAATTAACAGAAATTTATTAAGTAATTACTCTTATGGCAGATTTTAATCCTTCAGGTATTAATCACATCACGATTCGAGTGAACGATATTGAACGAGCCGAGGAGTTTTATGGCGAAATTTTAGGATTTGAACTCGTTCGTAAAATGGGAAAGAGCATGGCCGTTTATAAAGTGGGTGATGAGGACACTATTGTGTTGGTGGAAGCTGAAACCAGCTACGATCCTGAGTCACGCGATTACCGGGTTGATCACTTTGGTTTTTACCTGGATTCGGAAGAGGAAGTTGATGAAATGGCTAAGTATTTTCGGGAAAATGAGGTTTCGATCTTAAGTGGTCCGGCAAATCGAAAACGGGGGCGGTTTGTGTTTATTTCTGATCCCGATGGGAATATGCTGGAATTTTTCTATGAAGAAGATGACGAATAAATTCAGGAGTAATTCGTTATTAAGAAGATGACACTATGAATCTTTCTGTTTGTCGAAAAATAGAACTTCCGTAACTTTGTCAGCAGATATGAGTGTAGAGGGGCATGGCATATTATTTGCATAATTGCATCCTGAATGAATAAAGAGTTTAATCGATAATTTAGTTTTTCATGAGCGAATCAAAAGAAAAGGTAACTGAAGAGCAAAAAGCCGAGGAGCAAGAGCAGAATGAACAATCGGCTGAGCAAAAGGATAAAACCGAAGAGCTATATGCTCAATATGAGGAGTTTGATGCGGATGAACTTCGCGATTTATTGGTAGCACGTGATCAGGAAGTACAGGAGCTGGAGCAAGAACTGGCCGAAGTAAAAGATAACCATTTGCGAAAGGCTGCCGAACTTGAAAACTATCGCAAGCGTGTGCAGCGTGAGCGGTCGCAGGTGTATGAGACGGCCAAGGCCAATGCGCTGGATGATTTTCTGGAGATCAACGATGATCTGCAGCGAACTCTTCAGGCGGCTGAAGAGTTAGATGTCAATGACACGCTTATGGATGGAGTGAATCTTGTAGCTAATAAATTTAAAGAAGTGCTCAACAAATATGGTGTAGAACGCATTGATGAAGAGGGAGTCCCATTCAACGTGGATTTCCATGATGCGATGATGCGCCAAAAGCCGGAGGACGACAGTGTTGACAGTGATATTGTGCTCAATGTTGTGGAAAGCGGTTACCGCATGGGAGATCGTACCATCCGTCATGCAAAAGTAATTGTAAGCGAATAGAATTTTTAAGGTTAGTCAGTAATTTAATTCATGTCTAAACGAGACTACTACGAAGTACTCGGCGTTAGCAAAGACGCATCTGAAAGTGAAATCAAAAAAGCCTACCGCAAGAAAGCGATGAAATTTCATCCGGATCGGAATACGGATGATTCGGACGCTGAAAAGAAGTTTAAAGAAGCCTCTGAAGCCTATGAGGTGTTGAGTGATGAGCAACAGCGCCAGCGGTATGATCAATTTGGTCATCGTGGCGTTAATGGTAATGGTGGCTTTGGCGGTGGAGCTGGATTTGAAGATATCGGTTTTGAGGATATATTCAGTCGGTTTAGCGATATATTCGGTGGTGATTTTTCTGGAGGCCGCAGTCGTTCGCGTGGACGTCGTTCTTCGGGGCAGCCGGGCGCGGATATGAAATTGCGTATCGAGCTTTCGCTTGAAGAGATAGCCTTTGGTACGGAGAAGAAGCTGAAGGTTAAAAAGCACATCAAATGTGACGAGTGTAATGGAACTGGTGCGGAGTCGGAAGAAGATTTCGAAATGTGTGGCACTTGTAATGGTACTGGTGAGGTGCGACAGGTTCGCAAGACGATGCTGGGGCAGATGGTAAATGTACAACCATGCCCCGAGTGCCGTGGAGAAGGACGTATTATTCGCAATAAATGCTCCAAATGTAACGGAGAAGGACGCTATCAGGGGAAAGAAACTGTTAAAGTAAATGTCCCATCAGG
>JBEPWP010000111.1:0-6144 GCA_041642355.1 Fodinibius sp.
ATATTTGTATATCAGTAAAAACACATTATAATAAAGAGGATTCGTTGAATAAGATCCTAGGACGTTCATCAAGAATTATTTTTTAATTTAAAACGGGACTTATGAAGTTTTTAATCAAAATTTTTGGATTAACATTGGCGCTGTCTTTTTTTGTTTTCCTTTCTGAGGGACAAGCCCAGACAATTTTAGAAAAATTAAACTCAAACTCTCAGACCTCTCAATTCGCTAAAGCACTAGAAAGTTCTGGCGCTGCCGAACAGCTGAAACAATCTGGTCCTTTTACGGTGTTCGCACCAACAAATTCGGCCTTTAATAATTTAAGTAGCGGCCAAAGATCTAATCGTAGCCTGTTACTCAACCACATATTAACGGGTATGGCTACAGAACGAAGTTTACGAGCAATGTCTGATATAACATGTTTAAGTGGAAAAACTATTTCGATTCAAAATCAAAGTGGTAGTACCTTAACAATTGAATCAAATAGAATAACCCAGTCAAATATTAAAGCAAGAAATGGTGTAATCCATATCATTGACGGCGTTATTGATTAGCTAAATTAACAATCTGATATAACTTTTAATGCATTAGGAGACAAATAAATAAAAAACTCTCTTGATGTGTATTCAATAACCTCACCGTCAGCATGAATAGACACGCGATCAGAAAATTTTAGTGCAATCTCTTCTACTTTTTCTGTTTGTACTTGTGGTATTAAACCTGGTTTTTTTATTAAAAATAATGGCAATAAAATTGGTATTAGCCACTTTGCGACAGGTTTTATTAATATAGTATTTAATTTCCCATCTGTTACTGAAGCCTGAGGTGCTATCCAGAATGAACCACCTTCTACCCTCCCATTTGCCAAGGAAAACATAATAGTACTGTCTGTAATAACCCTACCATCTATCTTTCTTGTTAATTCAAATGGTGAATGTTTGATAACTGCCTTAAAGGCAGATAAAGCATAGGTTAACAATGGATGCAAATGTTTTAACTCACAGGCATAACGATTGGTAAGTCCATCAAAACCAAATCCCAATGAATTTAAGAAGATAATTTCATTGCAATAACCAACATCTATTTGAGATACATTACCCTTTTTTAGCAATCTGACCGACTTTTTAAGATCAATTGGGATATTTAGCGTTTTACAGAGATCATTTCCGGTTCCCATGGGAATAATTCCCATCTGTTTATCAGTATTCACTAAAGGTGCTGCAACTTCACGGACCGTTCCATCACCTCCGCATGCCACAAAAACGTCAAAGTCTTTTTTATTTTGACGAATAAACTCCGTAATGTCACCAATTTTTCGAGACTTAAATAGGTGAGCATCGTTAAATTCTGAGAGGTGTTTTCGTAGACGCTCTAATTTTATCCCCGATTTTCCACCCTTTGCGGCGGGATTATATATAAAAGCATACCGATTCACGAGGTGAAATAAGTTAAATACGATTCTAAAATCGTCAAAGACCGCTGTATATCATCAATAAACACACGTTCTCCCTTCTGGTGATATGGATAAATAGAAGGCTCTAATGCTACAGAAACTGTATCGCCTCCGTCTTTATTAAAATATTCGCCATAATGGAGATAGTCGTTGGTATTATTATCAACTTTAATGTCAGAATCGATCTCCAGAAAATGATCGATAGTTTGTTTTGTTTTTTTGATAAGCCCTTCTGATGGTTCAAGGTTATTCAATTCCCAATGATTGGCATAAAGTGCTACTCCTTGATCTCCCTTGAAGAGCGGCGTCGTATCCAGGGTAATAACCTGATCAGGCACCATTTCTAGTTCTTTACATCGCTTAGCTATACGTTTCGCTCCCATCCCATTTGAATACCCTGTTCCATTTTCTTTTAAAAGTTCGGGATGTTCTTTAAGTCCTTTTTTTTCTTCCATTTCTGAAAAGAAAAACAGCATATTAGGCCCATTCCGGCTTTCAGCCATTTCTGCTAGTGTCACTACCATTCCCAATCCAGCACTATCATCCATAGCTCCTTTAATTTGTCCATCAATAATATCCACGGGAAGTTTCTTTGGGGAGTCTTTTCCGTAATGATTTATCTTGTCAAGATGAGCCGTTAAAGCAATCGTAGGAAACTCTGGGTTATTCCCAATCTGATAAACTAAATTGTTTCCTTTAACCTCAATTTCTGTCGCAGAAGGGATTGACTCAAATATTTGGTGAATATAGGGATGCAAACGTTCTTCGTAAGAACTGAACGAAGGAATTTGTGCAATTTCGGTAATATGTGTTAATGCCTGATCAATCATCCCTATGAAGTACTAAATGCAATATTAAATTGACCGTTATCCTCAGCTTTAATAGAAATTTTATCAATAACGGCGTTAGTGTTCAGCGGATTGTACAAGTGTGGGTATTTTTGTCCTGTGCTTTCATCCTCTTCGTATTTAATATCTTCACGAAGCATTGTGGCATCGATAACAAGCAATAGAATTTCATCGTTATCCCCAAAAAGTCTATTGGCTGTATCTTCTATCTGTTCGCCTGTAGAACAATGGATAAACCCATGACTATCAATAGATTCTGGTTCATAGTTCCCACTATTTGTAAATTTTTTCCATTCTTCTTTAGTCGTTATATGAAATAATAGGTCGTCGCGCATGGTTTAAGTTTTGAGTAAAATGTTTTTTTTAAAATTTTATTTGTACGCTAAATGTAATAATGCATCTCCTTTATGGACAACAGGTGCATAATTCAAGCCAATTACGCGTCCGTCGTGTGGACTAGAAAATTTAAACTGCTCATTACCATAGGGATCTGTAACATGACCTAAAACCTGACGCTGTTTAACTTTATCACCAAGTGTAATTTTTGGTTGGAAAAGCCCTGCATATTTAGCCCTTACCCATGTTGTTTTACGATAAATTTCTGTTTGCTGATTTGGTTTTGGGGCTTCTTCCTTCATCCCTAAGTGTTTCATCAGTCGAATGGTACCATTAATACCTTCGCTGATACCAAATTCATCAAATCGGGTAGATTCCCCGGCTTCGTACACTAAAATATGCTTCCCTTTTTTATGAGCAGCTTTACGGAATGATTTTTCTATGAGTGATGAATGAATTACAAAAGGTGCTTCAAAAGCCTTGGCAAGCTCTTTATTCTTCTCTGAATCAAATGTGCATCTGATTTGAGGATAGTTGGAACGAGCAGCCCCACCAGTATGAAAGTCAATTCCATAGTCTATTTTAGGTACAATTTCGTTCATCAGCGTATGAGCTAACAAACGAGCTAATGAACCGCCTTTAACACCGGGAAAACTACGGTTAATATCTTTACCATCCGGCAAACCTCGTACATTTTGAATAAATCCATAAACATTCACCAAAGGAAGTGCGATGACACTACCCTTTTTAGGCATCAACAGATCTTGGGCAATCATACGCCGGACTATTTCGATGCCATTGAGCTCATCACCATGTAATCCGCCTGTAAGCAATAACGTTGGCCCGTCTTTTTCAGAGCGAAAAACATGAACCGGTAAATCAATGTTTGTATAGGTGGGTAGTCGAGCAATATTAAGCTGTATCTCTTTTTGTTCACCCGGCTCAATCTTGTGACTATTAATCGTAATTGGTTCAGGCATTTCTGGTCAAATTATGACTATTACGGGGATTTTTTGTTGTTTCGATAGCCTTGCGCTCTACAAAAGAGATAATACGTCCGGCAATATTTTTTCCAGTGGCAGATTCAATACCTTCTAAGCCGGGTGAGGAGTTTACTTCAAGAATCAATGGTCCGCGTTCGGATTGCAGCATATCTACACCCGCAACCGATAACCCCATTGCACGAGCAGCAATAAGCGCAGCCCTACGTTCTTCATCAGTTAATTGGATTAATTCTCCACTTCCGCCCCTATGAATATTTGATCGAAATTCGCCTTCCACTCCTTTGCGTTTCATGGCACCAACAACTTTACCATCAACCACAAAAGCCCTGATATCTTCTCCTTTAGCCTCTTCAATAAATTCCTGTACAATGACACGGGCTTTCATGCTATGGAAGGCCTGAATAATCGATTCTGCCGCTTTAAACGTAGGGGCTAAAACAACCCCAACCCCCTGCGTGCCTTCAAGCAATTTTACAATTAACGGTGGTCCCCCAACCGACTCAATAATTTTTCGCACCTCGGTAGAATAATTAGTAAACACCGTCTTGGGCATACCTACACCGGCACGTGCCATAATTTGTAAACTTCTCAGTTTATCACGCGATCGAACAAGCGCTTGCGATTCAACAGCTGTAAATACCTTCATCATTTCAAACTGTCGGACTACGGCCGATCCATAAAAAGTAACAGACGCCCCAATGCGGGGAATAACAGCATCAACACCGGTAACGCGGGTTCCCCGATAATAAATGCAGGGATTATCTTTTTCGCTTACAATATCACACTTAAGATGATCTAAAACGGTGGCTTCATGGCCGGCTTCTTCAATAGCCTCGGTAAGACGTGAGGTGGAATACAATTTAGAATTTCGGGATAAAACAACTATATGCATGTATAAATTTAAGTCTATTCTTTAGTTTCTTTTTTCGATAAATATTTCTGGGATACATCAACCAAAAAACGTCCGTTTATAAGTTTTCGTCCAACCAAAACGGGATAACGCATCTCCGACCGATCGGTTAGTGAAAGTTCCGCCGTCAAAATTCGATCAAAAACTTGAACTTTAGTTTTGACAACAAAACGTTCTTCTGTAGATCCATTCGAACTTTTTACCACCTTTTTACGATGTATAGGCAATTCAAAAAGTTTATCATTATAGGTTTCGTGGGATGGATCCAATAAATTAAACCGTACATACTCCCCGTCTTCTTTTTTTACCGGTTTTATATGATGACAATGCAAACTTGACGTATAAGCCCCAGTATCTATTTTGGCATCAATATCATATAAATCCCATTCGGGAAAGTTGATTGGTTCTAACCTGCCAATTACTTTTAGTTCCTTCTTTTTAGCAGTCATTATACCATCATGTTGAACGTTAAATGAACCCACCCAAGTATACAAGTTATTCAGCATTGTATCATCTACGAACTTCTGATTCAATTCTTCTAAATTTCTCTCTTTTTACTACCTTACAAGTCAAAATCCTATAACAAATAAACTATATAATGCACCGTTCATCACGCAAATTATTTCTTTTGGGAGTTCTTGCAATTGGATTTTTAATCTCTTCGTGCAGCAGCTCATCATCCTTGCAACATCCCACCACTTCAGCCACACTGTGGACACAAAATTCGGCTGAATATAACGCATTAACCACAATGGTTTACCAATCTGCTGAGTCTAATCTCCCGATGGCTGTAGAAGATTCGTACTGGACGGCCTATCCGCAGCAAGAAGAACAAAAGCTCCGCAAGCTTCCTCCCGCTGTTATTTTAGATGTGGATGAAACTGTACTCGACAATTCTCCGTTCCAGGCTCGTATGATTGAACAAAACAGTAGTTATGATCCCCAGCAATGGAATGACTGGGTTATGGAAGCAAAAGCAAGTCCTGTACCAGGTGCTGTTGAATTTACGCAAGAAGCAGTGAAACGAGGAGTTGCTGTTTTTTACCTAACGAATCGTGAGGGAAAAGTGGAAGATGGGACCCGTAAAAACTTAAAAAAACATGGCTTTCCCCTTTCTGAGGACGAAGATCGAATTCTAAGTAAAAATGAGCGCCAAAATTGGACGTCTGCTAAAACTGATCGTCGCGCATATATTGCTCAGAATCACCGCATTCTTATGGTGTTAGGAGATGACCTTAATGATTTTATCTCTGCCAAGGATATTTCCCAAAAAGAACGGGCCCAGCTTGTTGAAGAGCACAAAGATAAATGGGGTAAATTGTGGTATATATTACCCAATCCTGTTTATGGCTCGTGGGAGAATGCGCTCTATAATTTTGACAGTTCCCTCTCTCCTGCTCAAATTGATAGCGCTAAGAAGACACGACTGAATCCTAAAAAAAATTGATAATTATAGGCAGTAGAGAAAGGGCTGAAAATTTTCACGAATTGGTCAGATGAGAATAAAACCGTTGAGGGAATGTAATTACAATTAAAAATAAAAAGGGATCCGCTTTAGCAGCGGACCCCATAGATTTATGAATAAATTACCAATTG
>JBEPWP010000112.1:0-6142 GCA_041642355.1 Fodinibius sp.
TACTATGTTGACCTTGCCAGGATTTACGAGGAGATGGGAGATGATCAGCAGGCTATATCGGTTTGTGAAAGTGCAGTAGAGCTACAGAGCAGAACGCCCGACGATTCTAACCTAAAAGAACAGTGCAGAAAACTTATTTATGATCTGCAATAATTGTTATCTTTAGCGTTCAAAATTGCCCATTGCTCACGATATTTTGCTCATCTAAATAATTAAGAATTTCAATTCTCAGTAAATAATGGAACGAATAGGTGTATTAACATCCGGTGGTGATGCCCCGGGTATGAATGCCGCCATACGTGCGGTTGTACGAACTTGTGTGTATTATGATATAACGCCCTACGGTATTTGCCAGGGGTACGAAGGTCTCATTCAGGATGATATCAAAAAGATGGATGCCGGCTCGGTAAAACATATTATTCACCAGGGCGGCACGATATTAAAATCCGCTCGCAGTCTTGATTTTAAAACGGATGAGGGCATGGAAAAGGCGTGGGAAAATATTCAGAAGCATGAACTTGATGGTTTGGTGGTGATTGGCGGTGACGGTACCTTTACCGGGGCTATGGAATTTGGTGAGATATACGATTTTCCCATCGTAGGCATTCCTGGAACCATCGATAACGATATTTACGGTACTGATTTTACAGTGGGATTTGATACCGCTGTAAACACAGTTGTTGAAGCAGTAGACAAAATTCGGGATACGGCTACCTCGCACAACAGACTGTTTTTTATAGAGGTTATGGGACGTGATGCCGGATTTATTGCAGTGTATTCAGGTATTGCCGCTGGATCAGAAGAGATATTGATTCCCGAGGAAGATCGTGGAGTTGAAAAACTTTTCGAGTCGCTGGCAAGAACATCAAAACGGAATAAAACATCCCGACTGGTGATTGTTGCTGAGGGAGATAAAAATGGCAGCGTCTATGATCTTGAAGAAAAAGTTAAAGAGGAATTTGGCGATAGATATGAGACTAAGGTAACGATTCTGGGACACGTTCAGCGAGGTGGTCGTCCAAGTTGCGCTGATCGTGTACTGGCAAGCCGGCTTGGTGTTATTGCCGTAGAGGCATTGAAAGACGGCAAACGGGCTCTTATGGTTGGTGTTCGTAATCGCGAAATCAGCTATACTGCATTTGAAAAGGCTACCAAACAAAATCCGAAAATGGATAAAGAACTGCTTCGAATAGCTGATATTATTTCAATCTAAGCATTTATATGCTACTATAATTTGATGGAAGAATCTCTTGATCATACCTCTCAAAATGGGAATCGTATTGATACATCCTATAATGCCCCCGAATGGGCCAAGCATGTAATTTGGTATCAAATATTTCCTGAGCGCTTTCGTAATGGTGATTCATCCAACGATCCTACAAAAGAGAGAATAGGCGGACCCAAAGATTGGAAAATTTCGCCCTGGACCGGTGACTGGTATCAACAGGCTCCATGGGAGAAGTCATTAGGAGATTCCTTCCGGGATGGCGTGTTTAAACGCCGTTATGGCGGTGATCTGCAAGGAATTATTGATAAGCTTGATTATCTGAAAGATCTGGGCGTTGGCGGTATATATTTGAACCCCGTTTTTGATGCGGTGTCATTACATAAATATGATACGAGTCATTATCATCATATTGATCGTTTTTTTGGTCCCGATCCCGAGGGTGATGTCGAAATTATGAAGAAGGAAGATCCTGAAGACCCGGCAACCTGGCAGTGGACTTCAGCAGACAAGCTTTTTTTAGAGCTGATTAAAGAGGTTCACCAGCGAGAGATGAAAGTTATAATAGATGGGGTCTTTAATCATACGGGTACTGACTTTTGGGCTTTTCGGAATGTCAAAAAGAACCAGTCGAAATCAAATTACAGGAATTGGTATTCTGTCAATTCATTTGTTGATGAGGAAGAGCAAGAATTTGATTACGATGGTTGGTGGGGCGTTAAAAGCTTACCTGAGTTAAAGGAAGTAAACGGGACGCTAGTAAAGCCGGTTCGGGAACATATTTTCGCGATTACACGTCGATGGATGGATCCTGATGGAGACCCGTCTGACGGTATTGACGGATGGCGACTGGACGTGCCTGAAGAGGTTGGGAAAAAGTTTTGGAAAGAATGGAATACGCTAGTCCGTAATATAAATCACAATGCATATACGGTGGGAGAAATATGGACGGACAAAGGGAGGGAATGGGTGAATGGCGAGTTGTTTACGGCGGCAATGAATTATCCCTTTACGGAGGCTGTACAGGATTATATGATTGATCAGTCATTGAATCCATCGGATTTTTTGAAACGGTTACGATCGATTAGAGAAGCATTACCAGAAGGAGCGGAGTTGGTTCAACAGAATCTGATGGATAGTCATGACACCCCTCGGCTAGCATCCATGATTGTAAATCCCGGTCGTGAGTTTGATACCAATACTAAACCTGAAGATGGGTTTGATGTTCGTAAGCCAACCGCTGAAGAACGTCGTTTGCAAAGGTTGATTGCGTTATTTCAATATACATACGTAGGGGCACCAATGATTTTCTATGGCACCGAAGCCGGAATGTGGGGGGCTGACGATCCCGACGATCGGAAGCCGATGTTGTGGCCAGAGTTCGATTATGAAGATGAGCGAAGCCATCCGATGGACAAGGAGCGACCAGCAGACGAAAACGTTTTTGATGAAGGACTCTTTAATTGGTATAAGAAGTTGGGTACTATTCGAAACCGGCATTTAGCTTTGCAGACGGGAACATTTCAGGAGTTACTGGTAGACAATGAGCGAGAGACTTTCAGTTTTGCCCGGTCTCTAAACAAGCAGATGTTTTGCCTTGTGGCAATTAATAGATCAGAGCGAACCCAAAAAATAAGGATACCGCTTGATCAGTTTGAAGTTGGAGAAGCAAAGCATCTTGAGAATATTATAACCGGAAATCGTGCTGAGATCGTTAATGGTGAAGCAGTCATAACACTTCCACCAGTTTCCGGTGCTGTTTTATCCCCAGAAGAGAATTAGCCATGCGCATTGATCCCAAATATTTTAACACTTTTTTGTTTATTGTTGCATTAGTGGCTGCTTGTTTGATTGCATATTTTATAATTAGCAATCGCAGTGCTGAGAAATCGGAATTTAAACAGCGTATGTTTGCGCAGGATTCATTGCAAACTACCTGGTGGAATGAGGTACAAACGAATGACAGCCTGCGAGTGACCGATTTTGAAGGTGCTTATATCGTCTTGGATTTATGGTCAAATTGGTCTGATGCTTCATTAAATTCCCATACCGAATTGGCTAAAATTAAACAAGAGTATCCCGATAAATTAGAGGTTATGGCCGCCGCTGTGGGACTTCAAAAGCAAGAAGTTGAGGAGTATATCCAAAAACATAACTTTCCCTTTCATTATGTGGCAGGCTCAAAACAGTTTTCGGAGTTCAACATGCCTGGTTTGCCTGTCCAATTTATATACGATCCTAAACTTGATTTGCAGCAGGTGTTTCTGGGATATTCAGATGACAGTCAGTACGACAGTTTACGGGTGTTAATAAAGAATGAAAACCAACAATAATTGGATCATATTTGATGGCAAAATTAAGCCTGCTGATCAGCCGGTGGTTCCGGTTGTTTCCCGGGGTTTAATGTATGGGGATGGTATTTTTGAGACCTTTCGTATCTATGAAGGAAAAACCTTTCTCCTTAAAGATCATATCGATCGCCTGCACTCCGGAATGCGTATATTGGGCATGGCATCTAGTCCAAATTTAAAAGTTGGACCAATACAAAAACTGGTTCATCAACTCCTTGAAAAAAAGCAATTGCTGCAGAGTGATGGTGTTATTCGTATGCAAGTGTGGCGTGATGGTCAGCGAGGTTATTTGCCACAAGAGCAGAATAAAACTCATTTTTCAATAACTGCCTCAGCCTGTCCGGATAATTTTACTTTTCCCATATTAAAAACGGTAGATTATAGGCGTATCCCTACGCAATCAATGCCGTCAGATGCAAAGTTTACCAACGGTATCAATTATATATTAGCGGCTCAGCAAGCGGATAAAAAGGACGGCGATGATGCCCTGATGCAAACAACTAGTGGCTTTATTTCGGAAACAACCATTGCTAATATTTTTTGGATCAAGGAGGATGTTATTTTCACTCCTGATGAAGAATGCGATCTGGTTCCCGGAATTACAAGAAGAGTGATTTTGGATATCGTTCGTAAAAATAACCGTTGGAAACTCGAAACGGGGAAATATTCTCTGAATCATATATTGGATGCTGACGCTGTGTGGATGTCTAATTCGGTTAGAGAGGTATTGGCTGTAAAACAGATTGACAACCAATTATTTGATGTTGATCACCCGGTAATAAGTAAATTACATACCAGTTATAAAAAGCGTCGTATATCAAATGAGAAATCACTAAAGTTGTAATTATGATGATGGACCTGCTACCATTGACAGAATATTTTGCCAGTCAGGGTGATGTTATGTTACTGCAGTCGCAGTCCAATGATCATCCCGCATCGCAAATTTCATATTTGGCAGCAGATCCCAAAGCAACGATTAAAGCATTTGGAGATCAAATTACTATTACCAGAGATGGGAAAGAACAGTGTGTTCAAAGAAATCCCTGGGACGCCTTGCAATCGTTTCGAGAAGAGTATAGTCACTGGATTTTTGGGTATTTGGGATACGATCTAAAGAATTATATTGAGCGATTGGACTCCTCTAATGCTGATCCGGTAGGAGCTCCGGATTTGTATTTTATAGTTCCAGGATTTTTGCTGCGGTACAATCATAAATCTGGGAAAGGGGAGTTGATTTATGGAGATATGCCAATGGAAGCCGAAATTGATCACGCAACTTCTAAGGGTAAAGAGTTTGAGCTTGAAAGACTGCAGCCACAGACAAAACGCCGGCAATACACCCAAAAAATAGAAGAGTCTCTGCACCGTATAGCTGAGGGAGATTTTTATGAAATAAATCTCTCACATCAGATGAAAGCCTCCTTTCAAGGTTCTACACTGCAGCTGTATGATAAAATGAGGCAGATAGGACCCGTACCGTTCGGAAGTTTTTTGAAGTGCGATAATCTTTCTGTGTGTTGCCAGTCCCCTGAACGATTTCTGCGGAAGGAGGGGAGTACTGTTTATTCTCAGCCAATCAAAGGAACAGCAAAAAGGGGAACCTCCTCTGGTGAGGATGAGCTTTTAGTAAAGCAGCTTAAATCATCAAAAAAAGAGCGCGCTGAAAACTTGATGATTGTCGATTTAGTTCGCAACGATTTAAGTCGTATTGCCCAACAGGGAACCGTAAAGGTGCCCGAACTCTATGCCATTCAGTCGTTTGATACGGTGCACCAGATGGTATCAACAGTAACTGCCGAAGCAAAGGAAGAGGATCCGTTGAATATTCTGAAAGCATGCTTTCCCATGGGTTCGATGACAGGAGCTCCAAAAATTAGTGCCATGAAATCTATTGAAGAGCTTGAGGATTATAAAAGAGGTATCTACTCTGGAGCCATTGGCTATTTAACACCTGCTGACGATTTTGATTTTAATGTTGTCATTCGAACAGCTATTGTAAAAGACAAGCTGCTATATTATTCGGTAGGAGGAGCTATTACCTCCGACTCTGATCCTCATAAAGAATGGGAGGAAACCCAGATTAAAGCTCGCGCGCTCTTAAATGTACTAGATGGTATTCCAAAAGAGTAATCACTTTCTTAAAATGCAGATCTACGGCCCTAAAAGGCTAATTTGGGATTGAAATGAGAAGTTGCGAAATCCTAAAAATTAGTTATTATTAGAAATGTAAGCCCTTACATTGATTACTTAAATGATCTTTCTAATTAGAGTTTTTGAGGAATTAACAATTGGCTGGAAGCACAATCTATGATATTGCAAAAAAAGCAGGTGTAAGTATAGCTACCGTCTCTCGTGTTGTTAACAATAGTGAAGGTATTGCGGACAAAACGAGAGAAAAAGTATTAAAAGTGGCTGATGAACTCGGGTATCATCCTCAGGCCTATGCACAGGGACTGGCACGGAAAAAGAAGAATATTATCATGGTAGTGGTTCCCGTACTGTCCAACTATTTTTTTATGGAGGTACTGGCAGGTATTCAGGATGAGATATCTAAATATAATTATGA
>JBEPWP010000113.1:0-6107 GCA_041642355.1 Fodinibius sp.
ACCTAATATGGCTGCCGACATCAGGCTAATCCACATCATGTTGGGGATCAACGAAAACCGAAGCTTATACCCGGCAGACTGTGATTTTCGAAGCACCAAAATATACAAAGCATACGAAAGAGCGGTAAGCAATCCGTACAGCACGCCCATTTCTACGCGACCACCCTCTTGTCCCCATCCCGTGCGGACAATCATAAAAAGGCCCACAACCGCAAACGGAATAGCAACTAACAATCGCCAACCAAGTTTTTCTTTTAGAAATAGAACGGCTAACAACGCCACAAAAAATACCTGCATATTGCCCAAAATGGTGGCCAAACCCGGCCCTACGAAATTGATGCTCCGATGCCAGAAAAATAAATCCATGCTAAACAGAAAAGCACAGACGAGAGGAATAGCAAGGTTTTTCAACCCAAACCAGAGCCGATCTTTTTTCACAACGGCCACCACCAGTAGAATGGCGCCGCCAAAAAACATCCGGTAAAAGGCTGAAACAGTAGGACCAACGTTGGCCAGCTCTACAAGTACCGAGGTAAAGCTAACCATCGCCGCACCAAATATAATATAACCGATTGCTCGCAGCGACGTTTGGGATTCGGTCATATCAAAAAATTATAGATACTCATACTGATTTGAAGACCATCAATATATTATGATTCAGCACTGCGCGACTCTTTTCTTAACTGCTTCTTACACTGTTTATAATACTCCTCGTACTGGCTAATGATCTTTCCCATCTCAAAAGTTTCGGCCTGCTTTCTGGCATTTTGAGCAAGCTCTTTGTGCAAGTCCTCATCCGAAAGGATCTGAACTGCATAATCGCCCATACAATCAATATCATCAAGATCGCACAAGTAACCCGTTTCTCCATGAATATTGACTTCAGGCAACCCACCTATATTAGAACTTATGACAGGGACGCTACAGCTCATCGCCTCGAGCGCGGCCAAGCCAAATGTTTCTGAACCAGATGGAATCAAAAACAGATCGGCAATAGATAAGATATCCTCAACCTGATCTTGTTTACCCAAGAATCGCACTTCATCGCACATTCCCAGCTCGCGGCACCGTTTTTCGGCACGCTGTCGATCGGGTCCATCACCCACCAAGAGCAACTTTGCTTCGATATCATTTTCAAGAATACGGGCAAAAATGCTAACCACTTCTGGCACCCGTTTCACTTCTCGAAAATTCGAAACGTGTACTACCACCTTCTCATCATTGGGACAAATGGCCTTTTTAAAATGATTTTGATCCGATTTTTGAAAGCGATCCAAATCAATAAAGTTAGGTATAACTTCAATATCTTTTTTGATATCAAAACGCTGGTAGGTTTCATCCCGCAAGTAATCCGATACCGCCGTAACTCCATCGCTCTGATTGATAGAGAAGTCGACAACATTCTTATAACTGGGATCACTTCCTACAATAGTAATATCGGTGCCATGCAGCGTGGTAATCAATGGTACATGTGCCGCCTTTTCACCCAAAATTTGTTTTGCCAGATAAGCACTAGTGGCATGCGGTATAGCATAATGCACGTGTAATACATCAATTTTTTCGTATTCGATAAGACTGGCCATCTGGTTTGCCAACGCCAAATCATAGGGCGGATATTCAAACAGAGGATAGGTATTCATATTCACTTCGTGATACGAAATATTCGTCCGAAACGTATCAAGCCGAGCTGGCCGTGCGTAGCTGAGAATATGAACATCATGATCGCGCTGAGCTAATCCTTTTGCCAGTTCTGTAGCTACTACGCCACTGCCGCCAAAAGTAGGATAACAAACAATTCCTATATTCATTTAGTATTTCTTAAAATTAATCTGGTATTAGTAGTACACGCAATTTCGCGTGTTATAAGGTGGTTAACAAAATAAACGTGTATCTCATTTCCCACAATCACATATTAGGTGCAAAGGTTCTAATCTGTTATATTAAAAGCTTCAGAGTTTTGGTCATTATTTGAACCCATGCACACGTTTTGCTATAAATAAAATTGATATCAACCTATGGCTGGTCATTCCAAATGGTCTAATATAAAGCATAAAAAAAAGAAAGAAGACAAAAAGCGGAATAAGCTTTTTAACAAGCATCTGCGTGAAATTACTGTTGCAGCACGCGAAGGCGGCGGCGATCCAGAAATAAATCCCAGGCTTGATACAGCCATCAATAATGCGAAAAGCGATAACGTCCCCAAAGATAACATCGAACGTGCCATCAAAAAAGGTACGGGAGAACTCGATGAAGGCGATGGCAAATATGAAGATGCTACCTACGAGGGTTATGGCCCCGGCGGTATTGCCTACTTCATTGAAGTAACCACTAATAATTACAATCGTACGGTAGGAGAAATTCGTCATATTTTCTCATCTCTCGGCGGCAACTTAGGCACTGATGGCTCAGTCGGTTACCTCTTTGAACAAAAAGGTATGATTCGCATAAAAAAAGAGGAGCAAGATCAGGAAATTGACGATGAAGAATTTATGCTACAAGCTATTGATGCCGGTGCAGAAGATATTGATACCGACGGTGATGTACTGAATGTAACGACCGGACGCGAGTCGATGTATGAAGTAAATGAAGAACTCGAAAATATGGGCTACGACATTGATTCGGCCGAACTCATTCGAATCCCGATGACCGAAGTAAAAGTAGATCCTGATGTCGCAGAATCAAACTTTAAACTGATGGAAAAGTTTGAAGATAACGACGATGTTTCCAACGTATTTACGAACATGAAAATGGATGACGAAACACTAGCCATAGCAGAACAGATGGACTGATGGTTATAATTTTGGCTCTACTTTTCCGTTAATAGGATGAACATTAAATAAGGATAGTGCAATGAGATACGTTTGGGCTTTACTTCTTAGTTTATTTTTGCTGGGGGCCTCTATGGAGGATGCGAGAAAGGCAAATGAAGCCTACGATAATGGAAATTACGAAGAGGCTGTCACACTTTATAAGAAGGCTATCGATGCCAATCCTGAAAATACGAAACTCTATTTTAATCTAGCTTCAGCACTAGCTCAATCGGGACAAACCGAAGCAGCTATTCGCACGTTTGAGCAGTATAAGTCTATGGTTGAGAATTCAAAGGAAGTTTCCAAAGCCAACTACAACATTGGCAAAGTGTTTGCCGACAGCCAAGAGTGGAACAAAGCCGTTGATTACTTTAAAAAATCGTTGCGCTATATCGCTGATGATGCCGATGCCAAACATAATTTTGAACTGGCCAAGAAAAAGAAGCAGGAGCAACAGAATCAGCAAAACAAGAACCAGCAGAATCAACAAAATAATAAGCAGCAACAAGACAATAACGAACAGAATCAGGATCAACAACAAGATCAGCAACAGCAGCAAGATCAACAGAACCAACAAGACCAGCAGCAGAACCAACAGAACCAGCAAAATAAACAGGATCAGCAGCAACAACCACAAAAAATGAGTAAAGCCGAGGCTCAAAAAATATTAAAGGCCTTGGAACAAAAAGAGAAGGAGCTGTTAAAACAATTCAAAAAACAGAAAACGGAGTCCAGCAACAATTCTAATGAGAAAGATTGGTAACTCATTTTATACAGTCGTTTTTTGTCTGCTTTTTATCCTGCTCGGGAGCTCTAATAGCTGGGCGCAGTCAAATGTTTCTGTTGAAGCCAGCCTATCTCAAACAACTGTTTATAGTGGAGAACGAGTTAACCTTTCGATTGAGATAAGTGGCAGCTTTAACAATGTTTCCCGTCCCGATCTCCCTAAATTTGAAAATTTTCGGCTGCTCAGCAATAACCCCTCCACATCCCGAAGTTATCGCTATGTAAACGGACAAAGTACGGTATCCTACACTTATAGCTACTATCTTATTGCCCAGAATAAAGGAACCCACAAACTTCCTGCTATCAGTGTTACCATTGATGGGGAAAACTATACGACCAACCCCATTTCCGTACGTATTATTGATCGCAACGAGTCGGCTACCTCACAGGATACATCTAAACGGCCCGATATTTTTCTACAGCTTGAAGTTTCTGACAAAGAACCGGTAGCCGGGCAACAAATCATTACGGATGTTATTTTGTATTTTAGAGATGGACTGGAAGTGAACTCTTATCAACCCGTACCAGGATGGAAAGCCGAAGGATTTTGGAAGGAGGAATTGGAGAATTCTGAACGTCCCCGGGCTGAATCTACAATTTTAGATGGTGTACGATATCGAAAAGCAAGACTGCTGCAATTTTCATTATTCCCCACCAAGTCTGGCGAACTGGAAATTAGCCCGTACGAAATTGTTGTAGCCGTACGTTCAGCTAGATCTGGTAACGATCCGTTTAGCAGCTTTTTTAGTGGCTTTGGCAGCAACCAGCGAGAAGTTGAACTCAAAAGTGATCCCGTTTCTATTGATGTTCAACCTTTGTCACCAACCGACAACGCCAGCTACCTGGGGGCTGTGGGGGATTTTGATATCTCACGAAACATCAGCACCAATAATGCCCTTGTAGGCGAATCTATAGAAATCGAAACACGAGTCCGGGGCTCGGGCAATATTCCACTCATCTCAAAACCAAGTTATGATCTACCCGATGGACTAGAAATCTATGAACCTCAAGAAAATACGCGACTCAATCGGCGAAACAGTACAATCAGTGGCAGTAAATCATTCACTGATGTTATTATTGCCCGCTCGGCCGGACGGTATACCATTCCCGAAAAAACAGTTTCATATTATAATCCCACACAAAACCGTTATATAACGACAACGCTTGAAGCGCTTAATTTTACTATTGATGAAAACCCGGATGTCGTAGCCAGTGCTGGAAATCCAAGTCAATTCCCCGTCTCTCCTATCACAGGTTTGGCCAGCTGGGTAACGATATCCGCAGAACCTGCTGAACTTTGGTCCATGTGGTGGTTTTGGGCGGGATTAATTGTTCCCTTGGTTATTGCCGGTCTTGCCTACTGGCGTAAATCATATGCCGAAAAAATGCAGACCGATACCGCCTTTGCTCGATCAGTAAAAGCGCCGGAAAAAGCACAGCAGCGATTGAACAAAGCTATTGAAGTATCCCAACAAGGAGACGTGAAGCAGGCCTATAACTTACTGCAAAAAGCAATAACCGGCTTTATTAGTGATCGATTAAATATGCCTGAAGCTGGACTTTCCAATCAGGATTATGTAGAAGCCCTAAAAAAACAGGATATCGAAGAAAACTTAGTTAAGAACGTCCGCATGCTGCTTGATAAATGTGCCTCTATCAGCTATGCACCTACCACCACTCACGAATACCTAAAATCCCACGTTGGTTTAGCCGAAAGTACACTCGAGAAATTGCAAAAAGTGTTATAATCGTGATTCCGAATCGATCTATAAAAATATTTTTAATCACTCTTCTTTTCGGTGGATTGGCTACAATGAGTTTTGCCCAACAAAATGCGCAAGCTCTTTTCGATAATGCCAATGAAATGCTCCAGCAGGGCAACTACCAACAAGCGCTTTCGCTGTACCATGATCTGGAAGAACGAAACACTATTTCCGGAGCACTTTTCTTAAATATTGGTATCAGCTATCAACGTATCGATTCGCTGGGAAAAGCAAAGTTTTACTTTTTAAAAGCTTCACAATTTGAAGAAACGGAACAGCGTGCCCAGGAGGCATTGAATTTTGTAGAATCACAATTTAGTCGACAATCAGCCGTACTGCCAAAACTGCCATGGGATGTTGCTACCGACTGGCTGCAAGAATATATCGGGGCAAAAAATATGTTATTGATCGGGATTATCGTCTTAAATATTGGGGTATTGCTCTTTATCGGTCACTGGTTTTTGCAATTTTATCCCAAGATATTACGTATTAGCGGCCTTTCCCTTGTCGGCGTTGCGCTTCTTATTATCGCTACCAGTTTCTATACCCAATATATTAGCGAACGCTATAGCAAAGCTGTGATGGTAACCGAAAAAATATCTGTATTAGAAAAACCCACTGAAGACGCTCCAGTCGTTAGTCGCGCTTACGAAGGCTATACCTTTACCGTTGATCACCGGCGAAGTAAATCTCAACAACAGTGGACTTACGTTCGCATGACTAACGGGCTATACGGATGGATTCCCAA
>JBEPWP010000114.1:0-6091 GCA_041642355.1 Fodinibius sp.
TGAGTAGTCCCAAAATACGAAATCAACAACATGTTTATCGTACCGACCAAAGTAATAATATGTGCTTTTATTTGGTTGGCGACATTGGACGCTAAAATTTGTTTTAATCCCAATAAAATAAGTATTAAAACAGGAAGCAGTATCACGGCAAACTGGAAGTCCATAATCATCGAAGTCAATATGTAGGACCCGTCAATAAAATTTTCTCCAAAATTCCATATCCCGAGCACAATCTCATAGAATCGGCTAAATAACATCACCCCAAAAAGAGCGATAAAAAATGCCAATACCTGAGGTAAATACCTGGGAGCATCAAAAGTTGGGGATTCTTCCATTATCGTAATGCCTTGCAAGCCTTTTTCTTCCGCCTATTTATTTATAGCAAAAGGTTAGAAACTGCTTTGATTGCCCCTAAGATACAAAACAGTAAATCATTATTAAGATTTTTTAATAAAATAAGTTACCTTTTGTTTACAACAATGAATTGAAAACTGCCATTAATAATATCGACGGCAAAAAACAGGAGGCAGTTATGAAGAAAATAGACTCGTATCGCAAGTTGGCAGGGGTAGCAAAAAACTCACCAGAAAAAGGCATGGGGGGTGGTCAACCCACCACTCCTAAAAGGGAAATCCTAGTAGTTGACGATGACGATCTTAGTCGAAAACTCATTAATCGTCTCGTCTCTAAAGAGTTTGACTATGAAATTGTAAGCAAAGCAAACGGGATTGAAGCATTGGAGTATGCCCAAGAACATATTCCACAGCTGATTATATTAGATTTGATGCTTCCCGGGATGAATGGTTTCGAAATCCTTAAAAAAATTCGAGGAGATAAAAGGTTTGACCAAACAAAGGTTGTTTTGGTCTCAGCAAAATCACGCTCTGAAGATATAGAACGTGGTTTTGACCTTACTGCCGATGAATATATCACCAAACCGTTTCAACCCAAAGAATTTGCAGCGCGCATCCGAAAATTATTGACAAAAGCCGCTTAGCGCGTATATTATGGCATGTTTGATTTCAACATAGCCCTACAATCACTCATCGGCATAACGGTATCCCTAGTTTTTCTATTCTTTTTTTTACTGGGATACACGTTTTGGACCCGCCAAAAGCAACAATATTGGGACAAATACGAGCAAAAATTTCGCGATCACTTTTTTTCGCTCCTTTTAGATTTTGCTGAGCAGTCTAATCCTCAGCTGAGTGTCGATGGAATCATCAAAAAAATAAGTAAGCGATCTAAGGATTATGCATTCTTTTTAAAGCTGCTTAACGAACTTGATGATATTCTGGACGGTACGGAACGCGAACGACTGGCTAAGCTTATTGAGCACCCCATTTTTACCTCCTTTTATAGAGAAAAGCTTTTTGAACGATCCACGGACTCTAAAATTTATGCCTGCCTCTATTTTCAAAACAGTGGCAATATCGACAACCGAGTTTTGGCCAAGCTCATTACTGTAAGTAAATCCAGAAAATTAAAGTTGGCATTTGCTGCTACCAAAGCTCTTCAATCTGCCAACGATTGGACTGTTCGTAAAAATGCGCTATTGCGTTTCTTTCGACGGGATGACATTTCAGAATTAATGGTGGCCGAGCTACTGCATATTTTTGATTCGGGACTGGCGGAAGATCGAGAACGTGTTTCTGAAGCTCTCAAAGATTTACTGCTCAAAGAAATAGATCCTCATTCAAAACATATTATTGTTCGCTACATGGGATACCAGCAATTTTACGAAAGCAGTGAATTTTTATATCAATATCTCAAAAGGATACACTTTAGCCCACAAAAAGCATCTCTCATCCTGGGACTCATAATTGCGCTTGGGGAATTGTATCATACCGAGGCCGTTGAACTGATAAAAAGCTATTGTGGCAAAGGTGGTAATATCCCCATCAGACTGGCTGCCGTTAAAACGCTTAGCACATTTGGGGGATCAGAAAACCTAACATTTCTATTAAATCATTTATCAGAAGTAGAATTCCCTATCCGCAAAGCAATTATTTATGAATTTATGGAAGACAAGGATCGCATCACATTACTAACAGCATTTATTAATGAAACACTGCAATCGCTTTCAAAGATTGATCAAACAAGCGAACAGCTCAATTCTTATCTTGATAAAATTTTAGATATTACAACCGGTATCAAAATAGCTCTAAATCACCGACTTAATGCTTATGCTTGATGGCTTTTCGGTTTTCAACATTATTGAGCAATTTATTTTAGGTTATTTTTTGACGGTCAACACCGTTTATCTGGCATTGGTTGTAGGAGCACTCATTTATGTTCGCAAACAACTGTTACACAGCAATGTTGTTGAAGCTGATGCCCTTTTTAAGACCGAGCTTTTCAAATCTATCAGTATTCTTGTACCTGCTTATAACGAGGCTGATAATATCGTAGAGTCGGTGGAATCACTCCTTAAACTAGAGTATCCCGAATACCATATCATTGTCATCAACGACGGAAGTACCGATGATACACTGCAACGACTTATCAATCATTTTGACCTGATAAAAACTGATATTTACTTTGAAGAGCAAATTGAGCATAAGCACATCCGGGATACCTACCGATCGCCAGATACCCCGATGCTTACCGTTGTAGATAAAGAAAACGGGGGCAAAGCTGATGCCCTAAATGCTGGTATAAACATTGCTGAAACTGATCTGGTATGCTCTATTGATGCAGATTCTATTCTTGAGCAAGATGTACTAAAAAAGCTGATCCAAACATTTATAGAACATAAAAATACTGTTGCGGCAGGCGGTGTCGTACGGGTTATAAACGGCTGTAAAATGAAAAACCGGGAGATAAAAGAAATCCATGTTCCCCAAAATTTTTGGGGCCGCCTGCAGTCGGTAGAATATATCCGTGCATTTTTATTTGGTCGCGTAGGCTGGGATTATTTTAAAAGCTTGCTTATTGTCTCAGGCGCTTTTGGCATTTTTGATCGTCGCGCCGTTATTAAAGTGGGTGGCTACCTTACCGATACTGTTGGTGAAGATATTGAGCTTATTGTTCGACTGCACAGTTACCACCTGCGTAATAATGAAGACTATCAGATTCGATTTCTGCCTGAACCTATCTGCTGGACTGAGGTCCCCACCGACTACAAGAGCTTACGCAACCAGCGCAATCGCTGGCATCGCGGGCTGGCCGACTCGCTTTGGCGCCATAAATATATGTTATTTAACCCCTTTTATAAGCACATCGGCATGTTTGTAATGCCGTTTTTTCTCCTTTTTGAACTATTTGGACCTGTGGTAAACCTCCTTAGTTACGCCTACTTGATTATTGCCATTTCGATACCGTCTCTTTTTAACCTAACCTTTATCCTTTTATTCCTAGCGGTATCGATTATTTATGGGATGATCGTCTCGTTAATTGCCGTACTGGCTGAAGAAATAGCTTTTAAAACGTACAGCGACTTTAAAGATGTAGCTATTTTAAGCTTGTACTCTTTCCTCGAAAACCTCGGATATCGACAAATCCATTCGTGGTGGCAATTCAAGGGACTAATAGACTTTTTGAAGGGCAAGAAAAGTTGGGGCAAAATGATTCGGAAAGGATTTAAAGAGTAATTTACCTTTTACACAACCAAGTACTACACTCTTGAACCGCCACTCAAAAGATATAGAATAGCCATCCGCACGGCGACCCCATTTGTAACCTGACTTAAAATAATAGACCGATCACTGTCGGCTACCTCACTCTCCATTTCTACACCGCGATTTACCGGCCCAGGGTGCATTATAGTAAAGTCGGGATATTTTTCGAGATGCTTCTTAGTAATCCCAAAAAGCTGATGATACTCACGGATGCTGGGGAATAGCTCAGTACCGTCTTCTTGCCGCTCCAGCTGTATGCGAAGCGCCATCGCAATATCACTCCAGGCTAACACCTCTTCGAGGTTGTATGACACATTCGCGCCAAGTTCTTCAACATACGCCGGCATCATGGTTTTTGGACCGCAAACGGTAACGTTGGCCCCCAACTTTAACAATCCAATTACATTGGATCGTACGACACGGCTGTGAGCGATATCTCCAATTATGGAAATATTTTTATCCGTTAAATCGGGATACACCTGCTGCATGGTGAACATATCGAGCAGCGCCTGAGTAGGGTGTTCGTGCGCACCGTCACCGGCATTAATAATCGCCGCATCTACGCACCGAGTTAAAAAGTGAGGCACGCCTGGACTCGAATGCCGAGTAACCACCATATCAATTTTCATGGAGCTGATGTTACGAATAGTATCTTTAAGGGATTCACCTTTCTTTACGCTCGAAGAGCCCTTGGAAAAGTTAACTACATCAGCACCCATGCGCTTTTGGGCCAGCTCAAAAGATAGGCGTGTCCGCGTGCTATCCTCATAAAATAGATTTACAATGGTCTTATCGCGAAGGGTCGGCACTTTGGGGACGGGGCGATCCAGTATTTCACGAAAATACTTGGCCTGCTCCAGCACAAATAAAATATCGTCTTTGGAATAGTCCGTAAGCCCCAACAGATGCTTGTGGGTAAATTCGTGATCGCTATCTTGCAGATCGATATCCTCAGTCATTTATTCTTCCTCCTCGTTGGGATTATCCACCACATAAACAGCATCTTCATCGTCCAAAGCTTTAACCTTCACCCGCACTTCTTCCTGTACATGAGTTGGTAACTTTGTCCCCACATAATCTGCACAGATTGGCAGTTCGCGGTGACCCCGATCCACCATACAACAAAACTTAATGGTTCGTGGCCGACCATAATCCATCACCGCATCCATAGCTGAGCGCACCGTTCGTCCGGTATAAAGTACGTCATCTACCAGTACCACATCGCGGTCATATAGGTCAAAGGGAATCTCGGTTACTTTAACTTGTGGCATCTTGAGCTTTGTACGAAAATCATCACGGTAAAAGGTAACATCGAGCACCCCAAAGTCTATATCGTAATCAAACTTTTCTTGTATATACTGAACAATGCGTTTTCCCATATATACGCCACGAGTTTGCATCCCGATAATAGCTAATTGCTGGGGGTCGTCATGCGGCTCTAAAAACTGGTGAGCAAATCGCAAGTAGGTGCGATTTAGATCGTCGGCCGTCATTATTTTTACAGAATCCAAACGAAGGTCTTTTATGCTAAAATTCGTGCTGTTTCAGAAAATGAATGTAGGGAATGCATCGTAAGAACACAACGTCGAGGCTAAAAAACTTAGCCTTTTCTCCCCCTAATAAAACTATCTATCCTCAGGAACAAAACAAATGATCTCCCCTTAATATTCTATTGGACATTTCTAAACATTATCATCTAACAAATCTTCCATGTACCCTTCCGACAAATCTTATTTTAATAACCATTTTGTCTTAAAATTTATTGGCGGATTGGCAATCTTAGTCACCTTCACTATTGCTTTTAACACTACATCACAGGCTCAACCCATCCCTGCAAATGATCTTTACCATAAATATTTAAAAGTTTTAGAGCTTAACGGGAACCTTCCCGATTCAAATTCACTCAGGCCACTGGGCAACTTAGAACAGCATCCCTGGAAAGAACTGCCAGAAACCCTTTTTGAGAATAACAAAAATAGCTATTGGGAAATCACTCCCCACCATCCCCAACTGCGATCGTACTGGCAATCACTGGAACCGGGCGGATGGCACGACGGCCCAGTCTGGCAAGGTCGCGGTTTCACGACCGATTTCTCAGCCGGCCTTTACCTACGATACGGCATTTTATCGGCTTCCGTTCGTCCGCGCCTTATATATAATCAAAATAGGAACTTTGATCTTTCTCCGTATGCAACCCGTTCGAACAGGTCTGAATTTGCTTATCCCCTTGGTAATATCGACTGGCCTCAGCGATTCGGTGATGCTACGTTTTGGACTCTTGATCCGGGAGACTCATATATCCGCGCCGATTATGAAGGCTGGACCACCGGCATCTCCAACGAACAGATGAGATGGGGGCCCTCTCGTCAAAATGCTCTGCTTATGGATAGTAACGCTCCGGGATTCCGACACTTTTTTATCGGCACCTCCGAACCGAAAGATATTCATATTGGTGATCTTGAAATCAAGAT
>JBEPWP010000115.1:0-5996 GCA_041642355.1 Fodinibius sp.
CGTGGTGCTTGGCCATGACGGTCGTAATCGCCGCCGTCAAGGTCGTCTTCCCGTGGTCTACGTGACCTATCGTTCCTATGTTTACATGTGGCTTGTTTCGCTGAAATGTCTCTTTTGCCATGAGTAAATGAGTTTACAGTTAAATGTTCAGAATCACATCAATACTTGCTTCTGCACGTGCTGAGCCGTTAGTCGGAATTGAACCGACGACCCCTTCCTTACCATGGAAGTGCTCTACCCCTGAGCTATAACGGCTTGTGCGTTCCCGCGTAGGGCTGAGCGGGCGACCGGAGTCGAACCGGCAACATTCACCTTGGAAGGGTGACACTCTACCAATTGAGTTACGCCCGCTTAGTGTGGGGGGAGTAGGATTCGAACCTACGAAGTCTCACGACAACAGATTTACAGTCTGCCCCAGTTGGCCGCTTTGGTATCCCCCCAAGCAATCAATATGTCAAATTTTCTATCAGCCGAAAACCTCACAGTACTCGATGAACCAAGTGAGCCAGCGACCGGATTCGAACCGATGACCGGCTGTTTACAAGACAGCTGCTCTACCCCTGAGCTACGCTGGCTTATCGAGTATGTTTTAGCCTTTTAGACTGACGTTCCAATGCAACGATCAGCCCTCGGCCGAAAGACTCCAAAACTAAGTACAGTTTTTATTTTTGTCAACACAAAAGCACTAATTAAATCTTTTTTCTTTACTAGCAGTCAAAAATAATCAATTCGGGCTTTGCTTGTTGTAGTAATAGACTATTAGTCGAATTGCCACAAATATAACAATGGCTGTCAAAATAATTCTTCCATAAATTGAAAGATATTCACCAATTAGGAGCCAATTCTCGTGCACGATCCATCCAAATCCCAATAAAATGCCATTCCATAAAATAGAACTGAGTGTTGAATAGAATATAGTACTACTAACTCGGGTATGACTCAATCCCGCTGTTATCGAAATTACAGATCTGGTACCCGCCAGAAATCGATTGGCCAAAACCACCCCCATTCCCCACCGCTGCATCCACGATCGAACCTTATTTATATACTTTAATGGTATAAATCGAAGCAACCAGAACTGTTTTTTCTTCTGCTGAATCAACGTTCCCCATCGGCTACCTATCCAGTACATATTCATAAATCCGATGACCGAGGCAATTGTTGTAAGAAGCAAAACAGGCACTAAACCAATAACTGATTCTGCAGCCAAATACCCTCCAAAAGCCACCAAGACATCACCTGGTATGGGCGGCAAAATATTCTCGACGTAGGCCACAAAAAAGAAAACCAAGTAAATACTTAAGGGTGGAAGCGTATTAATGAACTGGACCGCCTCCTGAATAAATTGGTCAACCATGATTAACTCTCTGTTAACAACACTACAGCTCTTGCTGAAACACCTTTCCCATTTCCTTCAAATCCTAGTCCCTCTGATGTTGTTGCCTTTACCGACACTCGGTTAACATCAACTGTTAAATCCTGAGCAATCACGTGACGCATCTCATCAATAAATGGTGCCAGCTTTGGCTTTTCGGCAACAATCGTTGCATCAACATTTTCAACTGTGAATCCTTTATCATAAACTAGCGCTAAAGCATCCCTCAGTAACACCCTACTATCAATATTCTTGTAGTCCTCCGACGTATCTGGAAAATGTTTCCCCAAATCTCCCAATGCACAAGCACCTAATAACGAATCAGTTATAGCATGAAGTAACACGTCAGCATCGGAATGTCCAGACAAACTTTTATCAAAAGGGATTGCAACTCCTCCTAAAATAAGGGGTCCGCCATCCTCAAACTTATGTACATCATATCCATAACCGATACGCATACTATTTGTTTTATTTGATTAACAATTTTGCCAGCTCCAGGTCTAGTGGATACGTGATCTTAAAATTTGAGCGATCTCCCTCTACCATTTTTACGGTCTCATCCAGCCGCTCTACCAGCGAAGAATCATCCGTCCCAGTGAAATTATCATCAATTGCTTTTTGGTATGCCCGAACAAGAAGCTCTTTTCGAAAAACCTGTGGCGTTTGTGTCTGCCATAGAAATTGTCGAGGTGGTGTTTCTTTAATTTGCTTCTGCTCACCGATACGCTTTATCGTATCTTTGGCCGGAATGCCTAGTACCGCTCCCCCATATTCCTCGGCAGTATCACAACATTTCTGTATATGTGACAATTTTACAAAAGGCCGAACAGCATCATGAACCATAACTAAATCGATCGCAGAAACCTTTTGCAATGCGTTATAAATGGATTGTTGTCGCGTATCTCCCCCAACAATACAAAATCCTTGCACCGTCTGTGGCAGCACCTTCCCAAGTATTTCTTCGGCTTCGTTTAAAAATGATTCCGAAGTAGCTACGACAATCTGCTCAATTCCTTTAAGTGATAAAAACCGACGGATCGTCCGCTCTAGGATGGTGCAATTCGCCAACTGCAAAAACGGTTTGGGAGTCTCTTTCTGCATCCGGCTTCCCGAACCTGCAGCAGGTATTATAAGTGCTTTTGTAACCACTGGTTATAGTATCAACATTGAATCCCCAAAGGCAAAGAAGCGATAATCATTCTCCTGTGCTTCCTCATATGCCTCCATCAAAAAGTCATAACCTGCAAAAGCCGCCCCCAGCATTAACATGGTTGATTCTGGCCGATGGAAGTTTGTGATTACGCCTTCTGTTACTTTAAAATCGTACGGCGGAAAAATAAATTTGTCTGTCCATCCTGTACCGGGCTTTGAAATGCCACTTGCCGTAATACTTGTTTCAATAGTTCGCACCGAAGTTGTGCCACACCCTACAACTTTTCGATCATCATCAGCGAGTGCTTCATTAATTTTAGCTGAGGTCTCCTCGGATATATAATAATTCTCAGAATCAGTACGATGCTTCGTTAAGTCTTCCACCTCACACGGACGAAATGTTCCCCAGCCAATGTGCATGGTTATCGGCAGCATCTCAACACCTTTATCCTCCAACTTCTCAACCAGTTCTTCAGTAAAATGCATGGCGGCAAAAGGTGCTGCTACCGAACCGCGCTCTTTGGCAAAAATCGTTTGATACTGCTCCTTATCTTCTTCTCGGGCTTCGCGCTCGATATATGGAGGCAACGGCATCTCACCAATATTATCTAAAATGTGATACAATTCTTCGTTTGATCCCTCAAACAAAAAGCGAATAGTTCGACCCCGCGAGGTAGTATTATCAATAACCTCCGCCATCAAGTTAGGGCCAAAATATAATTTATTTCCAATACGGATTTTACGAGCAGGTTCTACCAACACATCCCACAGCATATTTTCCGGCACCAATTCCCGAAGTAAAAACACCTCGATATCGGCATCGGTTTTCTCTTTTTTACCCTTCAACCGTGCGGGAAAAACCTTCGTATTGTTATAAACCAAAACATCTCCCTCATCCATATATTTGTGGATATCTGCAAATGTTTCGTGCTTAATGGATTGATCCTCACGATTTAAAACCATCAGCTTGGAAGCATCTCGGGGCTGAACAGGTTCGTCGGGGACATTAAAATCTTCTGTATCAAATTTAAAATCGGTAAGTTTCATTATCGAACTATGGGCTTTTATTTGTTTTCCTTAACCGGTATTTTAGTCAGATTCAAAGCGTTCCAAATATACTCTATTTTATCCCGTTGGACAAACGACAATATTTTACATGGAGGTGTGCCAGAGCGGTCGAATGGGGCGGTCTCGAAAACTGTTGAACCTTTTAGGTTCCGGGGGTTCGAATCCCTCCACCTCCGCATAGCCATTCAATAGCACAACAAAATTCGCATTCAAGGTTTGTAAGAACTTTTCCTGTAATTTTTAATACTACTGTTCATTGTCTCGAGTTCTTTATCTTAGATAGAGACTTTATTATACTTTCTTTAAGTGCTAATCGTTATATTAGCTATCAAGTGACAAAAAACTGGTATCTATATCATGATGAATAAATCAGCATTTGTATCAACGGTAAGCCTATTCGTTTTATTTTTAGTGGGATTAAGTTCAGTATCACATGCCCAATTGAGATCAGAAGCTGAGAACAGCTCTGAGTTAATGGGACCTATTGTTAAACAGAATGATCCCAGCCAAGGTGCAAATCTTGGCAATCTATTTAATATGCAGATGGACCATTCGTATTCCATGATGTTCTCCAGCTTTGGCGGGCAGTTTCAAAACATGAATGCCTATACCAACACGATGCATTTCTTCTTTTCGGAAGACTTGACGGGACGAGTTGACCTTTCGCTACTTCATTCGCCATTTGGGAATAGTATGATGTCGCCAAATTCCAACAACAGTATGGATACCCAGTTTTTAATTCGCAATGCTGAACTTAATTACCAAATCAGCGACCGAAGCAATATCCGTATTCAATTCCAGCAGGTTCCAAATTATGGGTATGGAATGAATCCATGGTCATCAGGAATGCGCCACAACCCTTTCGCTTCACCTTTCCATGATCGCAACTTTTGAGTTTCGAATACACTAATTAATGACATCAGAGAATAGCGAAACGAATTCCTTTGCATTAAATGCGGCCATCGGCTTTTTAAGTCTCTTATTGGCACTACTTATCTTTGGATTGTTTACACGCATTATCTACCCGCGTATCGAAAATCAACGTGCTACAAATAATCCGGAGTTAATCGGTGACGTGATTCAACTTGAGGTGTTAAATGGCTGCGGCGTGCCGGGGCTTGCCAACGATTTTACATCCGTATTGCGTAAAAATGGTTTTGATGTGGTAGAAACAGGCAATTTCAAGAATTTTGATATGCAAAATACGATTATTATTGCACGTACTTTTGATACTAAAAATGCAGAGCGGGTTGCCAAGGCACTCGGCATCGAAGAAGAGCATGTCTTTATTGAAGCCTCAGATGATTTTTACCTAGATGCCACCGTGGTAATCGGCTCTGATTACAAATCTCTTAAATTATAAATTATACTATATGACCAAGACACCTCCTAAAGAAGATCAACAATTTAGCAGTTCCAATGACCAAAAAACGGTTGATTCTGATAAATTAATCGAAGTTATTGGTGAAGCTCTCCTCGATCGCAAGGCTGAAGATATTACCGTCCTTGATGTGCATGAGTTAACGACACTGGCAGATAAATTTATTATTTGTCATGCCAATACAGACGTGCAAATTAAAGCAATTGCTGACAATGTGAACAAAGAAACCAAGGAACAGCTCAACGAGAAAGCCTGGAAAGAAGAAGGACTTGAATCGCGCCGTTGGGTGATTCTTGATTATGTAAATGTTGTAGTTCATATTTTCAAAAAGGAACTTCGGGAATACTATGCCCTGGAACGAATGTGGAATGACGCTGACGTTCAAAAGATAGAAGATGACAAGTAACGTGAGATTACTTCTCTGTTTCATAACAGTATTTTTTTTGATCACAGGCTGTGCTTCATCACAAAAAAGTGATAATGTGAAATCCCTTGAAAATCTGGTATCCATTCAGGAACCTGGAGATGAACCGCATAACCCATCAAAAGTATATATAGATTCTGTAAAAAAGATTACAATTAATGATAGCCCGGGCCTGTTGATCAGCGGCACTTTTCCCGATGCCTGCACAAAAATTCAACAGGTAACGCACCATACTTCTGACAACTCACTTTATATAGATATCAAAGCTTGGCGAAATCCAGAACAAATGTGCGCCCAGGTACTTACTCCCTTCTCATATCTCTATCATAAAATGACCGAAGAAGAACTAAGTACTTATTCAAAAGCAATCATAAACGAACGCTCATATAGTTTTTAATTTCTATGGCCCAACGTGTTCTCATTACTGAACCTATTATTCCATCCGTAATTGAAAAGCTTAAAAAACGGTATCAAGTAGATGTAGGTGAACGGGGAATTTACAATGAAGAGCAGGCCCTGATTGACAGTATACCAAAGTATGATGCATTACTGCCAATGCTTTCCAATCCTATAACCGAACAAGTTATTGCCGCGGG
>JBEPWP010000116.1:0-5973 GCA_041642355.1 Fodinibius sp.
TCCGCCGCTTATGCTTTGGATTAAGGGTGATCGATCAGTACTTGATACTGATGGCATTTCGATTGTGGGAACACGTAGAGTTGGTGATTACGGTAGTAAAATGGCCCGCAAATTTGCCGAAAAACTGGTGGAACACAATTTGACAATCGTTAGTGGATTAGCCTATGGTACCGATGGGGTAGCTCATCAGGCAACCGTAGAAGCCGGTGGAAAAACGGTGGCAGTATTGGGTTCCGGTATCGACTGGATATATCCAAGTGATCACAAGGGACTGGCCGCACGCATTGTAGAGATGGGAGGGGCCGTTATTTCAGAGTTTCCGTTGGGGACCGCTCCCGAAATGGGAAATTTTCCAGTGCGAAACCGTATTGTCAGTGGGCTCACGCTGGGTACGTTGGTGGTAGCCTCGGGATTGGAGGGCGGGAGTATGATTACGGCAAAATCGGCTTTGGATCAAAATCGAGAAGTGTTTGTAATCCCACATTCTGTTGGACATCCCAATGCGCCGGGTTGTAATAGTTTAATCAAAAGGGGAATGGGAAAGCTTGTGCAAAATGTAGAGGATATTCTTACCGAAATAAAGGTGCATATAGAACAGGGAGATGCTATATCTAAGGCAAAAAAGGTGAATAGAAACATAGAAAAACGATGGAAATCATTAGAACTTGATGAGTTTTCACAACGAATCTGCGAGTCTCTTGAAGAACAAGACTTACATATCGATCACCTTGCAGAACAGTTGCAGGTAAGTACACACGAATTGATGCCAAAGCTTTTGGAGTTGGAAATGGAGGGTGCTATCCGACAGACGGCCGGCAAGAATTTTGAATTATTATAATCTACTATTGTTTCCATTCTGTTTTTAAATTAGTCGTCAGAAAAGCTATTTTATTTTTTAATGTTTCAAGTTCAAGACACCATATTATCTGACGATATTGCTACAGCGCGCTTTGCTTGTGATTTGCCGAAGTGTAAAGGGGCGTGCTGTGTGGTTGGCGATGCTGGCGCTCCTGTTTCGGATGATGAGTTACCTCATTTAGAACGAGCTTTTGAGCTTTTAAGGGATGAGTTACATCCCGAGGCGCGTAAAACGGTGGAAAAGCAAGGTGTTGTACAACAATCGAAATATGGGTTAGAGTTATCGTGCCGTGATAATGAAGAATGTGTTTTTGTCATATACGAAGATGATGTGGCCTATTGTGCAATTCAGAAAGCATTTTTGGAAGGTCACATAGATTGGGAAAAACCGATAAGTTGTCATTTATTTCCCATCCGGCTGAAAAAAGTTGGTGAAACAGAATATGCTAATTTTGAATATGTTAACAAGTTGTGTTCTGCAGCTTGTGCAAAGGGCGAAAAAGAGAATATATATTTGTCAAAATTTTTGAAGGAACCTCTTGTTCGTCGTTATGGAAAGAATTGGTATGTTGAGTTCGAGGAAAAATGCAAAGAAATGAGAATTAAAAATTCTGAGGCCGCTGTACTATGATAAAAACCGGCCAGCAAATGAATCAAAAGCAGTCGCAACAGCAGCGACTGTCACCACAGCAGATACAGTATATTAAACTGTTGCAGCTGCCTACAGTGGCATTGGAACAGCGTATCAAGGATGAGCTGGAGGAGAACCCAGTGCTTGAGGAAGGGCAACCCGAGGATTCGTATGATGAGGTAGAAGCGGAATGGGAAGAGCAGAAAAATGATGATGAACTTGATCCAGTGGATCAGAATGAGGAGATTGACTGGGATGAGTTTATGCAGAATACTGAGTACGATGGTGAAAATTACAGTCGTGGCTCCAGCTATTCCGGTGGCGGTGGGGATGACAGCTGGCGTGATTTACCCAATCCATATCATGAGTCGTTGCTTGAAGAGCTTGAACACCAAGTGAGTCTGCTCGATTTTAATGAAGAACAAAAGTTGATCGCCGATCAGATTTTAGGCTCACTTGATCAGGATGGGTATTTTCGACGAGAAATTGAGGCGGTCGTCGATAATATTGCATTCAATAAAGGCACGCTTACCAATGAAGAAGAGGTAGAAAAAGTCCGGAAAGAAATCCAGCGGTTAGATCCACCGGGTATTGCTTCGCGCGATCTGCGTGACTGTCTGCTCGTACAGCTGGAGTTAATGGATGATGAAGCAGGACGGGATACCGCTATCAAAATGTTGCGTGATCATTGGGATCTTTTTGAGAAAAAACATTTTAAAAAGCTCAAGAATAAGTTGGATGTCAATGACGAAGAACTTCAAATAGCATTTGATTGTATAACAGGGCTGGATCCAAAGCCGGGTGCTGTAGGAACAGCGGTAGATGATACCTCTAATTATATTGAGCCTGATTTTGAGGTGTACTATCAGCCTGCAGAAAAGGGGGATGTGAATGGTGAAGAGGAGGGTGATTTTGTCATTACCCTGAATAATGGCAATGTGCCACCATTGCGTATTTCACCACGTTATAAAGAAATGTGGGACGATCTAAAAAAGAAGAAAAAGAAAAGTAAGCAAACGAAGGAGACTAAAAAGTTCATCAAAAATAAAATTGAGTCAGCACAGTGGTTTATTGATTCCATTCGTCAGCGGCAGAACACGTTGATGAATACGATGAAAACGATTGTAGCGCTTCAGGAGGATTTCTTTAAGCATGGCGAAGGCCTAAAGCCGATGATTCTAAAAGACATAGCGGAACGAGTAAATTTAGATATATCGACGATTTCTCGAGTTGTAAATGGCAAGTATGTGCAAACCCATTTTGGTGTTTTTGAGTTGAAATACTTTTTTAGTGAAGGTATTGAAACTGAAGATGGTGAAGAGGTCTCAAGTACAGAGGTGAAGAATGCAGTTCAGGAGATTGTTGATAATGAGGATAAACAGAAACCTCTCAGTGATCAGGCGATTGTTAAGAAGTTAAAGGAGAGAGGGTATAAGGTAGCCCGTCGGACAGTTAGTAAATATCGGAAGAAATTAAATATCCCCGTTGCTCGACTACGTAAAGAAATTATGTAAGGTTGAGAGCCAAGGTAAGGGCTTCTAACCACTGATTATTTGTAAAAAGCCATACGAAAAGTCCTGCAATAATTACTGTATAAGGTACTACGGTTTTAAAAAGATGTTTCCCTTTAAATCGTGCAAATCTACTGATATCCAACGCTGTAAAGATGTAGCTTAGTAACAAAAGCAGCAGGGATATGGCTGTAAAAAGCGTAATGTACATAGCGCCTGAAGTAGAAAAGAAGGTGATTACAGCAGTACAAAATAGAAAGTTTAGCTGTAACGGCCATGCGTAAAGAGTTGCAATCTGTGTGAATGATCTGATTTTTTCATGACTAAAATAGAGCCAGATCATGCTTATGAGACAGAGTGCCAAAACGATTATAAAAGTCCATATAAAAATTGAAAAGGGATGGCCTCCAGCAATGTCAAGTCCTGTAAAATGATGGAAAAAGGCCTGGTGACCCATTGGAGAGATAAATGATATAAACAGCACATATACGCTTGTTGATATAAGCAAGGTATTTTGCATTATAATGATAAGGGCTGGCAGTGGAGAGCGAATAAGCCGCTTAAAAATATCATCAATAAAAAATTTATGAGCTGTGAAATATCGGAACAATGATTTTCGGTATAACGGGCTCGTGTTATAATGTAGAGCGACGGTCCCCCAAATTAATAGAAGCAATATCATGGGCAGTGAGGTAGTATCTGGCGCAGGAATTTTTTCGTTTGGCAGTGGAAAAATAGGTTTAGAATCTGAAGAAAGGCTTTGTAGGATTGCTGAAAATTCTGGATGATTTTTAATCATCATAAGAACCCAACCGGAACGCATAAAGATGGTGCTATTTTCTGATGGACCAACGCTCGAAATAAAATTTTTGAACGGTTTTAATAATGACCTAAGCTCTGCTGAAGGGTTATATTGATAGTTTCTATTGGTTTCTTCTAAAGAAATTGCCAGAGAATTATAGTTTTTAGGTGTTACTGACACGTTTATTATTGGGAAGGAGAAGGATGAAATGTCAATCTCTGGAGGGGCATCCGTTTTGTAATAAACTGCTAAGTTTTGAACTTGATTTATTCTATCTGCAAAAGGAGATACGGCTTCCCAAAATTTGGGTTCCCTGATGTTACCATAATTAAATAATCCAATTGCTTTTACGGATGCGTGTGACAGATAGTTTGAAACACTGTTTTCGATATGTTTGACCAAGTTTGAGTCTGGTTCGGAAAACGTCTGTGTTATTGGAAAGTTGATGTCCAGATTCCCATACACGACAAATTCTAAACTGTCAATTATGTTCCATACTTCTGATGATGGCGGACGATCAGTTTCTAAAACAGAGATCCCAAGCTCATGAAATTGCTGCAGCTGTGTTTGAGCAGAGTCCATATCACCAGGGATATTCCACGCCACCCCCAGTCTTTGTTGGCCATATAGAGATGTATGGGAAATACCAAGTAGTAAAAGTGCAACGAAAAGAAAACGTATTTTTGAGGTGATCAATATTGGGGATAAAGAATTTTATTCGGGATCGATCGTCTTTTCAATAGGCAGTTCAGTTGTTTCTTTAAAACTGCTAAGCACTACATTTGATCTGCTTTTGCTAACCCCATCCCAAGATTGGATTTTGGAGAGTAACTTCTCGAACGAAGCGGTATTTTCAGTTCTTATTTTTAAAATATGAGATCCATCTCCGGTAATAGAATGACATTCTAGAATTTCTGGTTCTTCCACTGCATTTTCGATAAATATTGGGTAATTATCTGATCCGTCAACCTCTACAAATACAAAGGCTGTTATATCAAACTTGAACTTTTTGGAATCAAGAAGTGCAGTATAACCCTGTATTAACTCTTTTTCTTCAAGCTTACGCATCCGCTCTGATACAGAAGGAACGGAGAGGTGAACAATTTCGGCCAGCTTGTTGCGCTGTGAGCGGCCATCTTTCTGGAGATGATTTAAAATTTTAATGTCAATTTCATCTAATCCTTGAGCCATAATATGTGCTATATCCTTAATTTTCTATTATTTTTTTAAAATAACCTAATTTAATTAGGAGTTCAAGCATTGTAGAGGGGTTTGATATAGTAATTTTTTGGGGATTTGAGGTGTAAGCTATTAAACGAATTTTGGATTCAAACCTTTCATTAAACTCCCTTATCTTTAGTAAAACTATCAACGAAATTTTAAATAAGTTATTCGATGTTAGACGTCACTTTTATCAGAAACAATCCAGATTTAGTTAAGCAGGCAATGAAAAATAAAGGGGAGGGAAATCCCCAAATTGTTGATGAAGTTATCAATGTTGATGAGCAGTGGCGTTCGTTGGTGGAGGAGACCGACAACTTGCGAAATGAGAGTAATACCAAGGCCAAGAAAATTGGTGAGTTGATGGGGCAGGGCAAAAAAGAGGAAGCCCAGGAAATCATTTCTTACACCACCGAACTGAAAGAGGAGATTCAAGAAAAGGAAGATCAGTTGCGTTCGTTGAAATCGGCTCGCGAAGATTTACTGTTGAAGATTCCAAACGTGCCTCACGAATCGGTGCCAGTTGGACAAACTGAAGAGGATAATGAGGTTTTTAAAACATGGGGAGAGCCCGACAGAGAAGACTGGCGAAAGCCACATTGGGAGCTGGTTAAGGAACAGGGCTGGATTGATTTCGATCGGGGAGCTAAGGTAACGGGCGCGGGATTTCCATTTTATGTAGGTCCACTGGCCCGATTGCAGCGTGCTTTGATCAATTACTTTTTGAATAGAGCTGCTGAAGCAGGATATACCGAATTACAAGTACCATATTTTGTAAATGAAGATTCTGCTCGGGGTACGGGACAAATTCCAGATAAAGAAGATATGATGTATGAGATTCCCCGGGACGAGTTTTTTGCTATTCCTACGGCCGAGGTCCCGGTTACGAATTTCCATCGTGATGAAATTTTAGAGGATCAGCAGTTACCACTTTATTACACAGCCTATAC
>JBEPWP010000117.1:0-5948 GCA_041642355.1 Fodinibius sp.
TAGAAACAAAGAAGGCGGTAATAGCACTTGGTTGATGAACACTCCAGTTTGCCACGGCAACAGCTGTCAATCCCCAAATACCCACCAAAGCAAATTCACGCATATTGCGTGTAATAATCATAAATAGATTGATAATTCCTGCTATAATAACCAAAATGATAGCCCAGCTACCATCACTGATTCCCCACCCACTCCAGCCTATTTTGGTAAGATAAACAGTAATATTTGCAATGATGGCAACGGTAATCCATCCAGAGTACAAACAGAATGGCCACCAAAGAAGCAGGATTTTTGGAAAAGGCGCATCCCAACGCTCCATGTTAGTATTGACAACAATCTGTACTAGGGAAAAAAGTAGGATACCGATAAGTATAACGGAGAGTCCAATGTAGTTTTGAACCCATGCAACGATCCATAAGCTGTTGGCAATCGAGCTAATGACAAACCACCAACCGATCTGCAAGACAAAATCATCGTTATTTACTTGTTTGAAAAGCCCGCGACTTTGGTAAATAATGAATGCAGCAAGCATCAGGTAGATTAATCCCCAGATAGAAAATGCATAGCTGGCTGGGGTAAACAGGGTTTCGTATTGGGATGAAATATCCCCAATCGTTTTTCCGTTGATGAGTCCCGAATTAGCAGTGTAGTTAAATACAAGTACAGTAAGAAATGCAATGATGTTGGCAACTTGCAGTATTTTCTTCTTCATGATAGTCAGTGATAATATTTGGAATACTTATGCTCAAAACCAATATCATGTTCAGGCGGTTCCCTAAAATAAAAAACCCTATCAGAGTTTTGGAACTCTAACAGGGTTAATTGTTCAAAAAGAGTAAGGGGCTTTAGGCCAGTACTTTAGACACTTCCTCAGCTGCTTCTTTGAGAAGGACAGCTGATATTACATTCAAGTCTGAGTTGTCAATAATCTCTTTGGCTTCTTCGGCATTGGTACCCTGCAGACGAACGATGATGGGTACATCTTCCACCTTTTCGGCAATCTCGGGATCTTTTACTGCTTCGATAACCCCATTTGCTACACGATCGCAACGGACGATTCCACCAAAAATGTTAATCAGGATAGCCTTTACGTTTTGATCTTCGAGAATAATACGGAATCCATTTTTCACAGTTTCAACATTAGCGCTACCCCCTACATCCAGGAAGTTGGCAGGCTCACCGCCAGAAAGCTTAATAATATCCATTGTAGCCATTGCAAGGCCGGCGCCGTTGACCATACATCCTACGTTGCCATCAAGCTTGATGTAGCTCAATCCATATTCAGAAGCTTCGAGTTCAACAGGATTTTCTTCTGATTTATCGCGCAATTCTTCAATATCGGGATGACGGAACAGGCTATTGTCATCAAACGTCATCTTGGAATCTAGAGCAATTACATCATCGTTTGGAGTAAGTACCAGGGGATTAATTTCAACAAGGTTGGCATCGGTCTCTTCATAGCAGTTGTAGAGCGCCATGATAAATTTAACTGCTTTTTTAAATGCCTCACCTTCTAGACCCAGTGCAAAAGCCAGGTGACGGGCTTGATTGTGCTGTAGTTTCATGCCCGGCTCAACCCATTCTTTAACAATTTTTTCGGGGGTTTCTTCGGCAACGGTTTCAATATCCATACCGCCTTCCGTAGAAACCATGATAACGTTTTTGCTTTTGGCGCGGTCGAGCAAAATACCGAGATAAAACTCCTGTTCGATATCAACGCCATCAGTAACATAGATGCGTTGAACTTTTTGTCCTTCTTGCCCGGTTTGCTTGGTTACGAGTACATCACCGAGCAGAGATTCAGCAGCGTCACGCACTTCATCAATAGTTTTGCAAAGAATTACGCCACTTGCTCCACTGTTTTTGGTTTCACCTTTACCACGACCACCGGCATGAATTTGTGCCTTAACAACAAACAAAGATGAGCCATTTTCTTTCATCTCTTTAGCGGCTTCAACGGCTTCGTCAACCGAAGTCGTTGCAACACCGGCTGGAACAGGAACATTGTAATCTTTTAAAAGTTCTTTCGCTTGATACTCATGAATTTTCATAACAACAATCGTATAGTTAGTAATTACCTCAGTTTAGCTCGTAATAATGAGATGCCAGAGACATCCCGAAATACCGTATCAAAATTGAGCGGTTAATATAACAAATGAATGGCAAGAATTTTAGGGCTTTTGGACGTAAATATTCTATCAGCAAATTTGGTAGATTTTGTTATAATGATTCATCACGCTTTAAACTTTGGATACGAATGATTTTCTACTATTCTTTGTAAAGTGTACGAAGGAATTAATAAAAACTGAATCTATTATGGACCAATTACTGAAACGAGTATCTGTACTATTTTTGATGATTGTGTTGCCGATTACGCTAACATACGGCCAACAAATTATTAAAGAAGATGCTGAGCCTGAAAAGATCACTGAAGGATATGAATTTACAGAAGGGCCACTTTGGCACCAGTCGGGGTATTTATTGTTTAGTGACATCCCGGCAAATACTGTTTATAAATGGACGCCCAGTGAAGGTGCTGTTGTGTACTTAAAACCCAGTGGACGGTCGAATGGACTTGCTTACGATATAAACGGTAACCTATTGCTTGCTCAGCATGATGGACTTATTTCACGTTTCACAAAGGATAACGAACTATCAGTTGTGGTCGATAACTTTGATGGTAAACGTTTGAATAGTCCCAACGATTTAACAGTAAAATCGGATGGAACGATCTATTTTACAGATCCTCCTTTTGGTGTATCAGATGAGGATAAAGAGTTGGATATCAGCGGCGTTTATCGTTATGCTGAAGATCAAGGGCTTACGCTATTGACCAATAGCTTTGATTTGCCAAATGGGATTGCTTTTTCTCCGGATGAATCACGTTTGTATGTAAACGATACGCGTCATAATCACATTCGTGTTTTTGACGTAAATGATGATGGATCGTTAGCCAATGGCAGAATATTTGCCAAAATGGAATCAGATGCTGAGGGTTCGGCTGATGGAATGAAGGTAGATACCGAAGGTAATTTGTACTCTACAGGTCCTGGTGGACTCTGGATCTTTTCACCTGAAGGGGAAGTGCTGCAACAGGTTCAAACACCTGAACGTATCACAAATTTAGCCTGGGGCGGACCTAATTACAGCACTCTTTTTCTAACGGCTCCCAATGCCGTTTATCGGCTTGAGACGAATCAAAAAGGGAATAAGTAAACGGGCAATTACTAAAAATAAGGAGATGAAATAACCCCCGAGATATTATTGAAGGCCGGTATTTCATAACGCTTAAGCCAGTTTTTATCCTGATTGGGCTCGTGCCGTGATCGAATAAAGAAAGGCGTTATACCAAGCTCGATGGCCGGCTGCAAATCTGTAATTTTATCTCCCGCCATATAAGATTTGTTGAAATTAATGTCATGTTTGGTGGCTGCTTTTTCGAACATGCCTGTGCCCGGCTTGCGATCTTCGGGAGCATATTTCTCATCGGAATCATGTTCGGGATGGTGCGGAGCATAGTACCAGTCATCAATAAATAAATCCTGTTTAGCCAGTTCGTTATCAACCCAACTGTGTAGATCTTGTACCTGTTGTTCGGTATATCGTCCTCGAGCAATACCCGACTGATTGGTTACTACAATTATTTTGAATCCTTGCTCTTTCATCCACTTAAGAGCATTAAGTGCACCATTACACCAAGTCCATTCTTCAGGTGTGTGTACATAATTGTAATCGACATTTAGCGTTCCGTCGCGATCCAGGAAAAAAGCTTTGTTCATATCAAAAGTTACTATTGGGGGTAAAAGTTTGGGGGAGTAGATGATTTGGTAAAACTAAGGCGTGCAGAAGTGTAATAAATATTAGACTCATAATATGGGAACATTTCTTAATGCATGCTATATCAACAAATCCCCATTAGATAAAATATCTAACAGACCCCAATACTAAAAAATAACGAAAAGGACATGATTATGAATGCTACAGATATTAAATCGACAGTTTATCGTGTGCTGCAAGGCACATTGATGATTGGACTCATCGCTTTTATTGCTATTTCATGTGATGATATAAATACAAACGGAACGAATACTGAAAAAGCCCAAATGAATGTAAGCCTCACGGATGCCCCGGGTGATTACCAAGAGGTTAATATTGATGTGCAAGGTATGCGGATTCACTATACACCCAACAGTACAGATACCGTAAGTGCCGATGGACAATGGATTGATCTGCCGGTAGAGCCTATGGAGGTTAATCTGCTTGAACTGACTAACGGCGTTGATACTTTGCTGGCTGAAGCTGAATTGGATCCCGGACATTATAAAGAGCTACGCCTGATTCTCGGGGATGATAATACGGTAATGGTTGACAGTACCCTCCAAAACCTTAAAGTACCTAGTGGACAGCAGTCTGGTTATAAAATTAAATTCAAGACCGACCTTGAGGCAGGTGATGAGCTAGATATCGTTGTTGATTTTGATGCCGGTCGTTCTGTGCATAAGGCCGGGAACAGTGGCAAGTATATCCTTAAGCCTGTTCTCAAAGCATTTGTTGAGAGCGGTGACGAAGTGGAGGTAGGATCCGTGGGAGGTATCGTTGAACCTTCAGAGGCAGCTCCTAACGTTTATGCGTTGATGGGTGAAGATACTACTGCAACTACGCAGGCCGATGAAGACGGCAGTTTCTTGCTACAAGGACTGGAAAGCGGTCAATATGATATTAGCATTGAACCTACAAGTGACCAGTATTCTGATACTACACTCACAGATATTACTGTGAATGAAGATGAACAAACGGATGTCGGTGTAGTTACACTAAGCGATAACGAATAAGATAAAAAGGCATTCTCATAAAAAAGCCCGGCTGTACTTAACAGTCGGGCTTTATCTATTTGAGTCTATGTTGCTAGCTTCAGATTTATCTTAATCCTGAAATACGGTATCGGATGCTCATCTCTATGCCCAGATGGGTTTTATCATTTTTATAGATGTAATCGTCATTGAGTTCTCTGCGGTAGGTGAAGCCTATTTCGGTTTCGAATCGGTTGTAGTGATAAAGTAGTGAAGCTCCGAATCTTATTTCTACATTGTGCAGCCAATACTTATTGTTGTTTGGATTTTGGATACCCTCGGAAAGCATTGCATCGGATTCGTAAAGAAAATCATTGTTTTGCGCCACTCGCTGAGCGAAAATCTTTACCATTCCTTTGTCAAAAAACAAGGAACCTTCTATATATTGACTGCTGGAACCCGGACCAATGGCGGCTCCCAAAATTTGCCCCCGGTTCGTGTATCCCTGTTGTGATCGACCGTGAACATAAAAAGTGGGAAATCCCCGAAAAATACCTGTCTTGCTGGCTTCAATTTGAGTGAGTTCGGTATTAATCGATAGGATTTGTTGATTTCTGAGCTCAAAAGTTTTTTGCAGTCCAATGGTATAGCCGCGGCTATGTTCTGGTTCGGTAAAAAAGTCGCGCCAGTTCCAGCTGTGGTCGGTACGCGCCCATTCTCCATAAATTTCGAGGCCGCTTTGGGGGAATGTCCACTTTCCATATATGGACACAAGTTGGTCAGATTGATCGTTGCCGCCTGTATTGGTGTTGCTCGTAAAGTTTACTTTGGTGAAAGCTTCGAAGATTTTGAACAAATCTCCAACCGGTATTCCTTCGGGAGGGATCGTTTCATAAAAGATCCGGTTGATACCCAGGGTTAAGCCCGGTGTGGGTTTAGGGGTAAAAGATAAATTTAGCCCTGAAATATAGCGCTCGTCGTTCTCAGTATTGCCATCAAAATAATCCGATTCAATTAATTTTCCCCAAAGTATCTTGATTTCAAGATCACCAATATGAATATCTTTCGGTTCGGAGGTGCCGATAAAAAAGTGTCGGAATCCCGGAGCGTTACTATCCATAAGCAGAGCATTTTGACGAGAGGGCCCCCATCTCATCT
>JBEPWP010000118.1:0-5826 GCA_041642355.1 Fodinibius sp.
CGCTCAGTGAGGTTGCATCATAACCATTAGACCAAAACAACTCCATGGCTTCATCCAGAGCCTGATCGGGATCAAATTCTAGAGGTCGTGCCATAAATTATTTTACGTCAGATTTTCCATTTTTTAATAATTTAGAACCGTACGGTCCAAAAGTCAAAACTTTTCTGTATCGAAATAAACTAGTTAAATATCACTGATGAAAAGTCAAGATTAAATCTGAATCGGCCTTACCCCGACACAGATTAAAACAATAAGAAAAAAAAATTTAGGAATTATCCTCTTGATTATTTGTAGTACTCTCACTGAGTTCATGTTGATCTGTTAACTCACCTGGTAGGTTTTTGTTGGACTTAGCTCCCAACTCCCGCAACATTTCCACCTGACGTATCACGTTTCCACGTCCCTCGGACAGCCGTCCCATCGCCTCGTCATAACTTTCTTGGGTCTGACGAATACGCTGACCAATATCCTGCATGCTTTCCACAAAAAGCACAAATTTATCATACAAGGCACCCCCACGCTCGGCAATCTCCTGCGCATTTTTATTTTGATACTCCTGCTTCCATACGCTATCGATCGTGGCCAGCGTTGCCAACAGCGTAGAAGGACTTACGATTACGATATTTTTATCGAAGGCATCATAATAAAGACTTGAATCCTGTTGCAAGGCTACCCCAAAGGCCGATTCGATGGGGACAAACATCAGCACAAAATCGGGACTGTTTCCACCATATAACTGTTCATAGTTTTTATTGCTAAGTCCCTTTACATGGCTGCGCAACGAAGCCACATGCTGCTTAAGCGCCTTCTGGCGTTCATTCTCATCCTCGGCCGAACTAAATTGCTCGTAAGCCTTTAGCGAAACCTTGGAATCAATCACCAACCGTTTCTCATCGGGCAAATAGACAACCACATCAGGATACAGGTTTCGTCCATCTTCGCTGCGATGATTTTCCTGGATTTCATATTCACGCCCTTTGGTAAGTCCCGACTTTTCGAGGATTCGCTGCAGAATCACTTCGCCCCAACTGCCCTGGGTTTGGGAATCACCTTTTAAGGCCTTCGTCAAATCTTTCGCCTCTTGAGCCATCTGCTGATTCATCTCTTTAAGATGTTGTAGGTGCTGTTTTAGGGAACTTCGTCCTTCAATATCCTCTTTATGCGTCTCCTCTACTTTCTTTTTAAATTCCTCCATCTTCTCTCCAAGCGGTTTTAGCAGCTGATCCAGCTTCTCTTTGTTTTGCTCGGTAAATTTCTGTGATTTCTCCTCGAGGATTTTATTGGCCAGGTTTTCAAACTCATCCTTAAAGCGTTCCTGCAAGTTTTTCATCTCCTCCTTCTGCTCGTCAAGTCGCTCTTTCAAATTATCATTCACCGATTTCAGGCGCACGTTCTCCTTTTCTGCTTCATTGGCCCGGCTCTGTTCTTTGTGATAGTTATTTTTGGCCTCAGACACCTCGGCATCCAGTCGTTCGTTGCGCTCCTCAAGCCGCGATATCGTTTGCATGGCCTGTTCCCGATCTTTTTCCAAGGCCTCCGCTTCTTGATTTGTGAATGGTTGATTGCTTTTATTTCGAAAGTAAGCAATTACATAACCGAGTATAAGACCGACAACAAGTAAAAGAATAGAAATCAGTTCCATAGCCTTTTAAAATGAAAAGTGATTCAATGAAAAATTAAAACTAGATTGGAAACGTGCATTAATAAATAATTGAAATCAATATCACGGTTCTAGTATCAAGTTTCCAGTATCTTACGAAGTTACACTGACAACCCATTGTCAGTATTTTTTTGATCTCAGTAATTAATGCTATAAAACATTTTCGGAAAAGGTACCAAATCTTAAATAATATCTATTAAAACACCATGTCAAAATACACAGCAACAATAAACTGGTCACGTGATGATGAAAATTATACAGACAATAAATATTCACGTGTCCACCAGTGGAGCTTTGACAGCGGACAGGTTATTCGTGCTTCGGCTTCTCCAAATATTGTTCCCACACCCTATGCTGATTCTTCTGCTGTTGATCCCGAAGAAGCTTTTGTTGCGTCTATATCGAGCTGTCACATGCTCTGGTTTCTCTCCATTGCGGCTGAAAAAGGATTTATTGTGGATGAATATGAAGACTATGCTACTGGTGTTTTAGCAAAAAATGAACAGGGGAAATTGGCAATAACATCGGTAACTTTGCGTCCTTCTGTAAGTTATGCTACTCAAGCCCATGCCAATAAGAAAGAAAATCACAGTCTGCACCGAGAAGCCAGTAAGAAATGTTTTATCGCAAATTCAGTCAGAACAGATGTAGAAATAAAATCATCCATTAAAACCACTCATCCTGAATGATTTTATCCTTTTTTTGTTTAGTTTAATGTGAAAGAAATTTACTCTAACCTTTTATTCCATTTATGAAAGTAGAAATATGGTCTGATGTAATGTGCCCTTTTTGCTATATCGGCAAGCGGCGCTTCGAAAATGCCCTGAAAAATTTTGAATATACCGACGAGGTTGAAATAACTTGGCGAAGCTTTCAGCTCAATCCCGATATGGAAACCGATCCAGATGCAAATATCAATGAGTACTTGGCTGAATCCAAGGGGTGGTCACTTGACCAGGCTCGGCAAATGAATCAACAGGTCACAGATATGGCTGCTGATGAGGGATTGGAATACAATATGGATCAGGCTGTTGTTGCTAATTCATACGATGCCCACCAACTGTTACAATTTGCAAAAGACCGGGGAAAGGCTGATGAAATAGAAGAATCCCTATTTGAAGCCTACTTTACTGACGGCAAAAATATAGCAAATCATCAAACGCTTATTTCATTAGCGGAAGACGTTGGAATCGATCCCACTGAAGTAAAAAGCATTTTAGATAGTAAAAAATACGCAGATTCAGTTAAACATGACATTCAACTGGCTCAGAATATAAATATAACTGGCGTACCCTTTTTCCTATTCGATCGAAAATTTGCCGTTTCTGGCGCCCGCGAAACGGAGGTATTTTTGAAAGCACTTAAACAATCCTGGAATGCACAATTCCAAGAGGATTCTCAAGAATAATTTGAAGCCTTTTGTCTGTATAAGTCACGTTAACACATTGTCTAGCATTTGAAAGTCATCTTTTCCATAAAATTGTAAAACCACTTCCATTTTGGATCAAATTTGTTATTATTAATAACAGACTTGGCTAATAATTTACAGATGGACTTATGACTGGATCACGACTAAAAGCACTGTTGGTGTATGCTTTGCTCACACTTTTAACGACTCCCATTCTTGCTTTAGACACTAAGAAGACCGATAAATTGCCTACGCTTGTTAGCTATATGCAAGAACAGGGGTTTGATATCAGTTCGCTGTTGGAAGATCCCCGTTTTAAAATATATGAGAATATTGCAGAACGATTTACCAAATCTGCCGAAAAGAAATCCCACACCCTCGACTCATATAAAAAAATACTCGGATTTGAGAACAAGGCACGTCAATTAAATCAGTTTATCGAAAAACATTCTGATCAGCTAAATCAAGCGGAACAAAAGTACAATATTTCGGCAAGTGTCATCGCCGCTATTATTGGAATTGAATCTGATTTCGGCCAAAATATCGGTTCATATAATCCCTTTAATGCCTACGTATCGATGTATGCCAAGGGATATCGACAAGATTTTGCCAAAGCTCAAATTGTTGAGCTTCTCAAGTTTACCAAACGCAACAATATTGATGTATTCGAGCTCAAATCAAGTTATGCTGGAGCTATGACCTTCGCTCAATTTATACCATATTCACTTAATAAATGGTTTGTTGGCGATGATATCTTTGATATGGACAACAATATCATGTCGGTAGCAAATTACCTTGCACATTTTAAAGAACGCACAGGTGACATAGAAACCGCCGTTTTACGATATAATCCCAGCAGTTTATACACCCAGGCTGTCTTAGATCTAGCAGAACAAGCGAAGTTGTAAGCTCTTATAAATCACGCAATAGATTTTAAGATCATCTAACCCATTTTCTTACCTCTAAAACTTCTGTTTTGTGCATCATTCAACCACTTGACCAATAAAAAAACGCTGTGAATTCCAGGATTTATTCAGCCCTCATTGTTCTTATCCTTTTGGCGGGATGGGTAATATTAACTGATGGTTTTACGATAGATCTCTCTGATAAAAAGGAAGCCTCCGCCTGCCAAGAACCTCTAACCTACCATTTGGGAGATATTGACTCCCGTTTCAACATTACTAAAAAAGAACTAATCCAAATTATGAGAGAGGTGGAAAATATCTGGGAGTCAACAGCAAACAAAGATCTCATTAAATTATCTAAAGAGGGACAGTTATCCCTAAATCTGGTTTACAGTAACGAACAGAAACAAACTGATGCGGAGCGGCAGTTTTCCGATCGCATTACCGCAAATGAAAAGCAATCTACCGTCATTAAAAGAGAGCATAACCGCCTTTCTAAACGCTATAAAAACGCAGAAAAAGATTATCGCCAAACGTTGGATAATTACAACAGTAAGGTATCCACATATAACCGGCTTGCTAACAAGTGGGATGACAAAGAAGCGACCACTGAAATAATTACGAAGTTTAAAAGGTTGGAACAACAGATTAGTACTCTCGAAATCAGGTTAAAACAAAAAAAAGAGCGTATGGCATCACTAAGAAAACGGACAAATGCCAAAACAGAACAGCTGAATAATCTAATTCGAGATCATAATAATTTGATCAACGAATACAACCGTCGTTTTAGCAAACCTCGAAAATTTGATCAGGGGCGATTTGTAAAACAAGGAACCAATCAGGAAATAAATATATACCAGTTTAGAAATCGTGCACAGCTTAAAACAGTGCTAGCTCATGAATTTGGGCATGCCCTGGGATTAGATCATGTCTCCAATCCCAAATCTATCATGCATAAAATGATGGCAGAGCAGGATATGACGAACCTACAACTCACGAAAGAGGATATTTCGGCCCTCCAAAAACAATGTAACATCTAGTTAACCACATGAATATTCTAAAAGCAGTCCTATTGCAAGATGTCCGAATGATGGGGCGAACTCTGCTCGGTAAAAACAGTCGTTCCTGATTTAATCATTGGTATTTTCGACCTAAAAAACTCTTTGAAATCGATCTTAATTAGCCGCATCCCTTTGCAGTTGGTGAACTGCATGTTACATTACTTGACCTAACACAACGATAAAAAAATTATTAACTATGGCTCAACGAAAAATTGATCCTGCCGAAGTCGTAAATCTATATACGCCGCCTAGCGATTTGCCCGAAGATGCAACCCTTGCCTTAATGAAAACGCAGGATATGGAGGTTATTCGGATGGTCCTTCCAAAGGAAAAGGATATCACTGAACACAGCGTTAATGGACAGATTTCTGTACAATGCTTAGAAGGAAAAACGGAGTTTGGCGTGGATGGAGAAAAACATGTATTAACCAGCGGTGACTGGCTGTACTTGAGTCGCAATCAGCCCCACTCTCTACGGGCAATCCGAGATTCTATTCTATTGGTTACCATTCTATTTGTAAGTGACAGTTCTGAAGAAGAGTAAGAAATTGTTCTTCATCTGATACCTGTAATTTGGTATCTTAGGCGTCATAAATTTAACAACCGTTTTCAGAATGGATCCTGTTACGCATGGACTTATTGGCGCCTCCGCATCACAATCTGTTGTATCAGACGAACAACTGCGTCCCGCTGCTATTATAGGAGTATTTTCGGCCATGCTTGCCGACCTTGATGTATTTATCAGCGATCCTGCTGATCCGTTGCTAAACATCGAGATTCATCGTCAATTCT
>JBEPWP010000119.1:0-5781 GCA_041642355.1 Fodinibius sp.
CCTGCGAAGGATCTACGAAAGTATGATTAACTTCCCCGCAATACGCGCAGCGAAATTATGTTCCTTGTGATTCTCCTTGATGTTTCATTTTAGTTTGAAGTTTAGAAGTGTTGAAATGATACTACAGTAGTAAGTAACGAGTGATATTAGTTCAAGTTACCAAGATACTCGTTATGAATAAAAAGGCACCGTAGCAGAGCAACGGTGCCAGAAGGTGTATCATTTTATAATGAGGGATTGTTGTTTATCTCAATACTCATCATGTAATTCGAAATCACCACAGCAACATCTTCATGCAGAAGACACTACCGCCGCTTTTGAGATATTCATAAGTGCTTACCTCGTGGACCGAAAATCCGTTATCGCGCAGGTTTTTATTTACATCCGTACAACCTTGCTGGATAATTACATTACGGCCGTCGGGACAAGAAGCATTGCAAGCAAAAAGCTCCTCCGCCTCGTATTTCGAAGATTGAATAACGTTATCAAACATTTTATTGATCATGGTCAATCCTTCCTCTGTAAACGCCTCAGGATAAATAAGGGCAGTATCCTGATCTAACACACAAAAACAAGTGTCCAGGTGATAGAATGATTCGTCCACTAATTCGAGGGCCAGTACCGGTACGTTAAAAGTATCGGAAATGGTTTCGTAGGCTTCCAACGAAGAGCGATATCCATAACCGCCCCAAAGCAAGCGTTTGCCCGTATGCCAGATCGCATCGCCGCATCCTTCAAAATCATTAATTTTATCTTCATCAAGGTAGTGCAGTTCGTACCCATGTTGACGGTACCATTGTTCAAAATAAGGTACTTCATCCTTGCGTTGGTCGGCATGCATAATGCTCATAAAAACATGGTTTTTACCATCTTCATCCTTATAGGGTAGACTTTGGTTAGCACAAAAAACCATGTCGGGCAGCCCTTCCTGATCTTCGATAATATGGATGTTCATTCCGATTTGATCGAAAAGGGATCGTACTAGTTCCCACTCATTATTGGCTTCAATCTTATCCACTTTTCCTACTTGGTCTGCCATATGGGGGTTAATTACATAATCAACAGAATAGTGCAGGGGGCGTACCATCAGCACATCGGTAGGTAATGGCATGGATGGACGTTCATCAACAGTGAAATCAATTTGATCAGCAGTGGTAATTACTTGCGCCATAAGTTTTAAGCTTTGTTACGGTATTTCAGAAAGGGTTGTTCCATAATTTGAGTTCCTAAGATAACCATTTGTGGAAAAGAATAAACTTTTTACCGGTAATTATATTTAATGTAGGTTCGGTGATCACCTCAATAATTTGTTAGATTACGGTTTCATATTTTCATAACCGACTCATCATGTTATTAGATCACGAATTATTATCACAATTGGCGCCGCTGGAGTTGCGGGCCCGTAAAATTGTTGAAGGATTTATTTCGGGGCTGCACAAAAGTCCGCACCACGGATTCAGCGTAGAATTCGCCGAGCACCGTCCGTACAATCCCGGTGATGAAATTAAGCATATCGACTGGAAAGTGTATGCCAAAACAGAGCGCCTTTTTGTTAAGAAATATGAGGAGGAGACCAATCTGCGTTGCTACGTACTGTTGGATACCAGCAGCTCGATGTACTTTAAGTATTTTAGTCCGTGGAGCAAGTTGCGCTATGCCATCCATTTTGGTTCGTCTCTAATGTACTTGATGCATCGTCAGCGCGATGCGTGCGGATTGATAACTTTTGGAGAAGAGATCAATAAATTTATTCCGGCTAAATCCTCCTATTCGCACCTGCGGATGATATTTTCGGAATTTGAGAAGTTATTGAACGAAGAGAAAGAAGCGGATCAAGAACAGCGAAAAACGGCTACGGCCAAAGTATTGCACGAAGTGGCCGAGCGGCTCAACCATCGCAGTCTGGTAATTGTACTCACCGATCTCTTTGAAAATATGGAGCAGCATGATCAGCTCATTTCATCCTTGAAGCATCTGCGCCATCGTAAGCATGAAGTACTGCTCTTCAACGTGTTAGAAGAAAAAAGTGAGAGAGAGCTGGATTTCCCCGACCGCCGACTGCGGATGCAGGATATGGAAACCGGATCACAGATGGAGGTGGTTCCCGCCCAAATTCGGGAAGACTATCAGAAAAAAGTGGAGGAGCTAACTCACAAGTTTAAGATGGCGTGTAGTGAGTTTCAGATTGATTTCGAACAATTGGATACGCAAAGTGAATTTGATATGGCCCTATTGGCGTACTTAAATAAGCGTAAACGTTTGGGCTGAAATAATTTATAGAAAAAGGAAAATATTAAAAGTGTTTTGGTGTTAATATTCTCTCACAAAGGAGTGGATAGCTCTCTAATTATTTTCAATTAAATTATTATCACTATGACATCAAAAATAAAGAAGCTTGTTTCAGCATCAGTTGCTGTTTTAATGGTACTTGCATTCAGTGCAAATTTTGCTGTTGCTCAAGGAGCCGGCCAGGGACAAGGGCAGGTGCAGGGCGAAACAGTTGTGGATAAAGTTAGCGATAACAGTGATACCTCTGATTTCGCAGACCTACTCGAACAATCCGGTTTCGCTCAGGTATTAGCACAACAAGGACCTTATACAGTGCTGGCCCCTACCAATGATGCATTGGCTAAGGGAGAAGTAGATATAGAAGCAGCTAAAGAAAATAGAGATCAAGCACAGCAAGTAGTGCAGAATCATCTGTATCAGGGAGAAATTTCCTCGGACGAGGTAGAATCTTCTATGGGAGTAAAAGTTCAAAATGCTGATGAATCGCCCGCAAATGGTGTAGTCTATACCGTGAGCGAAGTGGTAACACGATAGTAATTTTAAATTATTTAGTTCCATTAAATTAAGGTTCTCCCTTCGGGGAGGACCTTTTTTATATTAGGTGACTTCTGTATTTCGAAGTAATTTGTTGAGCAGCCGTGGGAAAAATCGTTTTAAATAAACGCCCCAAATTTCACGTCCGCCAATATAGATCTCTTCTTTTCCCCGTTTTATTTTGGGGATGAGTTTCCGAGCAAATTCATCAGCCGGCATCCCATTTCTTTGTCCAGTGCCCATTTTATTGTGTTTGCTGCCATCTCCCTCCAAAGCATTTTTGGTGACATTTGTTTTGATAAAACCGGGACAGACAAGTGATACATTAATATTCTTGTCGTACACCTCTTGGCGAAGCGAATCAAAATATCCGTGGAGCGCATGTTTCGAAGCAGCGTAACTTGATCGCAATCGCGTGCCAAATTTACCCATAACGCTGCTGGTAACAATAATATGCCCTGATTGTTGCTCAATCATGGATGGTAGCACGGCTTTTGTTAGTGCCACCGTTCCAAAAAAGTTAATCTCCATAACTTGGCGGATGACATCCATTTGAGTGTCTATAGCTTCCGAGCGTTGACTAATACCGCCATTGTTAAATAAATAGTCAATAGCTCCCCACTTTTCTATGGCTTCTTCAGCTTTTGACGGCAGTTCTTCAGTCTTGGAAAGGTCGAGCGGAAGAATATGTGTTTCTGATGGATGGTTACAATTTGTTTGTACCTTTTGAAGAGCCTCTTTCCTACGCGAAGAGAGTATGACTTTGGCACCTTTCCGGTTTAGCTCATAGGTAAGTGCTTCTCCAATACCCGACGAGGCACCGGTAATCCATACAACTTTATCTTGAAATGACATTCTTTTTAGGTTAGTAGTGAAATTTTATCAGAAAATAAGATTCTAAAAATGCATAAAGCGTCTTACTATGACAAGGTACATGTTAACCGTAGCGAACGTTGTTCAGATACTCGGTAACATTTACTATTTTATGACAATCAACGATTTTCTATTCAAAGCTGTTATTGATCCCATTATTAAGCAAAAATAAATATTGTGAGACCTAAGCATAGTATATTATTAGTTGAGGATGAGGAAGAACCGGCTGAGATGCTGGCCAATTTTTTAGAAATGAATGATTATGATGTGCTTGTGGCCCATGAAGGTAACCGGGCACTGGATCTTATTGAGGAGCATGCCGGGGAAATCCATTTGGCCATTTTGGATATTATGGTGCCAAATGTAGACGGCAAAGAGATCTGTAGGCATATTCGGAATCATCCGGTATTGAATGATATCCCCGTCATATTTTTGACAGCTAAAGATGAAGAGCAGGATGAAATTGAGGGACTCGAGCTTGGTGCTGACGATTACATCCCAAAACCAGCTAGTCTACCGTTGGTAAAGGCACATGTAGAGTCATTGCTGCGTCGGCAGAATCCCCAAAAAGCCAACTGGCTGCAGTATGGGGATACCTATTTGGATACCGATGCCAAAGAGCTATACGTGGAGGATGAAAAAATTGATCTTACATCGACCGAGTACACGTTGATTGAGTTGTTTTATAAAAATCCCAAGCGGGTATATACGCGACAAGAAATTTTGGAGCATATCACCGAAGACGATCGGTATGTTTTTGATCGTACGGTGGACGTACACGTAAAAAACCTGCGCCTTAAAATGGGTGATGCGGGAGAAGTTATCAAAACCTATCGCGGAATTGGGTACGGACTTAACCGTGAAATTGTGAAAGTATAATCACTGAAGGCTCATATTTCTAATCAGCTTAATTTATAACCTGCTTATTCAGTGATATGAAGATTCGATCAAAACTTGCGTGGACATTTATACTGCTGCTTATTTTTGGGATTACTTCCATCAGCAGTTATTCCATTTTGTTTATTCGGGATTATCTACTCGAAGAAGGTCGCGTAGAAATGGAACGTGATACCCGCTGGTTGGCCGTAACAGTGGCTAGTTTATCTGACGATGATTTCAAGCGGCAGCTGTCAGAAATCGCCCGTACCTCTGGTTATCAGTTGGCCGTGTACGATTCAACGGGACAATTGCTAGATGACTTTCAGAGTAGCGATACCACCATTATCCCCAGTCAAAAGCTTTCAGCTGGCATTACAGAAAGTCTTAATGCCCGTGATGATTTGCCTCTTCTACCCCGGGATTCCAAATCTGAAGTATTAACGAGCTTTGTAAAGCTTTCGGAGTCTACAGCCGGGGCAAACTATTTGCAGGCAGCACAGTTTAAGGATGAAATTTATAAACCCATCAAAACCATTCGCTGGATAATTTATTACGGTATGTTTATCTCTATTGGATTGGTTGTGGTGGTAAGTATTTGGATGGCACGATATCTCACAAAGCCGATTACGCAGATCAAGGATGCTGCCCAGGATATTGCCGATGGGGATGTAGATCGAGAGATTAATATCAAACGAAGTGATGAATTTGGAACACTTGCGACCTCACTTAATCAAATGGCTTCGAAGCTTAGGGCCGATACTGAGCAGATTAAAGAGTTTGCTGAAAAGCAACGTCAGTTTTTTGCGGATATCACTCATGAAATTCGTAATCCTCTGCACACGATTTCGGGGGCCCTTGACATGTTGGAGCTAGATGAATTGTCAGAGGAAAAGAAAGGTAAATATATTGCTACCGCTAAAAAGCAGACCGAGCGAATATCGCACCTGTTTAAAGATTTGAAGACCCTTCAGCGTTACGACTCTGATGAGTATTTTGTGGAACGACAAGAGTTTGATTTGGCTGCAATAGCCCGGCATATGCAGGACTGGTACACCGATAAAGCTATAGAAAAGGGACTGGAGTTGAATATAACAGATCATACCTGTAAGGTGATTGGGGATCCCGGAAAGATTGAGCAGGTATTGGATAATTTAATTTCTAATGCCCTTAAATATACCAACAAGGGATCGGTGGAACTGACGTATA
>JBEPWP010000120.1:0-5749 GCA_041642355.1 Fodinibius sp.
GAGCAGTCGATTAAAGATCCAATACATAGAGTGAATAAATCATAGAGGAGACAGATTAAAAAATTGTTGCCCCCACTCCAACCTTAAATTCGATGGAATCTATAAAAATTTTATCGAAATCAAATTCTCTTCTTTTTAAATCTGCTTCGATGTGGTGAACATGTTTAAAAAAATCACCCTGTAAAATCTTAGCGGATATCCTCAGCTAAATAAATTTTTCAGCATTCAATTTCTTATTGCAAAGAGAGGCAAAAGCTCCCTATATTTAGAGTCTATCAACGATACGAAATGCCCGAGTGGCGGAATTGGTAGACGCGTGCGCTTCAGGTGCGTATGCCCTAACGGGCGTGGAGGTTCAAGTCCTCTCTCGGGTACAAACTAAAGCCTATCAGCTATGCTGGCAGGCTTTTTCTTTTTGGTGAACACCTTGAAAAGCACTTAGATCTGAGCGTTGATGTTGCGAAGCAGTGCTTCGCGGTTCAAGCCCTTTCTCGGTTACTGTTAAAAAATATTAAAGTCATGCAGATAAGCGGTTTGTAAGACTTTAATTTAGATATTTAAATCAAAGTCAATTTATTGCATTAGCCCCTCTTCATATAAAAAATTGACCGAAGCCAGCAGTAACCTCATCACCGAATAGCTATATCCTAACTCCTTCTTAAAGCGTAGTATTAACGATTTCCATTCTTTTGAAAATAGGTCACAGATCTGATTATTTTTTAATTCGCGGACCTAGTTTAGCTATAAATTATTGACCAGTAATTAATTAGAAAATCAGCAGTTAAACCGTACGTGGATTGGGTGTCTAGTGATAATCTTAAGTTAACATGCCTTCACTACTATCTGGCAAATTACTTGTAAATACATCAACCAATTAATTTTAATCTCATTTATCAAACAGGTTATGTTACAAAAACTCTTACTTTACTTAATACCACTTTTAATACTCCCTGCACTGAGTTTTTCTCAAGGCGTTACGTCCTCCTCAATGAAGGGCACAGTATCTGATAGCAACGGAGACCCTTTACCTGGTGCCAGTGTGCTCGTTACGCACGTGCCATCTGGAAGCCAGTACGGTAATGCGACAGACCCCAATGGAAATTTTACAATTCGGAACATGCGAGTTGGTGGCCCATACAATGTTCGGATTACCTTTGTAGGTTATTCTACATTTGAGGAGGGGGATATTTTCCTGGAACTTGGTGAAACCTACACACTTGATGTAGAAATGACAGAAAGTGCCGCTGAGCTGGGAGAGGTTCAGGTTGTAGCATCCGGAGATGTTTTTGATAGATCTAAGACTGGTGTTGGACGGAACATTCGTCAAGGCGATATTGACGATGCACCAACGGTGGGCCGAGACCTTGCTGACTTTACCCGTTTAACCCCACAAGCATTTGTTGGCAACGATGACGATGACGGCCCGTCAATTTCTATTGCCGGACAAAATAACCGCTATAATTCCATCTTTATTGATGGGGCTGTAAGTAATGATGTTTTTGGGCTTTCGGCGCAAGGCACCAACGGCGGCCAGACGGGTACCACACCCATAAGTATGGATGCGATTGAGCAGTTTCAGATCAACCTTTCCCCATATAGCGTTACCCAAGGCGGGTTTACCGGCGGTGCAATTAATGCAATTACCCGAAGCGGTACCAATCAGTTTGAGGGATCAGCGTATTACTTTAACCGAAATGAAGCATTGGCTGGAAAAACTCCAAGTGCAATTATTAATGCCCAGCCTGGCCTGGTTGACGCAGACAGAGAGCGTTTGCCTGAATTTTCTAATAACAGGTATGGCTTCAGATTGGGTGGCCCTATTGTGAAAGACAAACTGTTTTTCTTTGCTAATGTAGAGTTTCTCAGATCAGAAACGCCACAACCATTTGTGGGCAGTTATTCTGGCGAGGCAGGAATTCCCGGAGCAGAAGATTTGCGTCAATTTTTGATTGATGAAGTAAATTATGATCCAGGTGGGTTTGGCGACAAGAATTCATCTCTTGATGATACTAAATTACTCTTTAAACTCGATTGGAATATTAACCAAAACCACAAACTTGTTGCACGGCACAGCTTCACTGATGCAGAAAACACGGATGCGTTTCGAAGTACAAATAACAGCCTGAGTTATGCAGGCCGAAGTGAAGTATTTCCAAGTACAACAAATTCTTCATCTGTTGAACTTCGTAGTACGTTCGGCAATAACTATGCAAATAAGTTACTCTTCGGGTACACGCGGGTTCGTGATGATCGAAATGTAAACGGACAGCGGTTCCCGACGGTGAATATTGAAGATGGCGATGGTAATATTTTTCTCGGAAACGAACCTTTCTCCACGGCAAATATCCTGGATCAGGATATATTTACAATTACCAATGATTTCAACATTTTCGCCGGTGATCACACTTTGACGATTGGAACACATAACGAGTTCTACGATATCGCAAACTTATTTATTCCTTACAATTTTGGCTGGTACTTTTTTGAAGACCGGAATGGAAACGGTACAGGGGTTGATGAGTTCCGGGATGCTGTGCGTGCTGTAAACGATCCCAGCATTGAACCGCCCTTATCGTTTGTTCTAAGAGGATTTTCGCTGGTTGGGGATGATTCCAACGTTGGTGATGATTCTGAAAATATCGGAGCCTTCAAGGCTTTCCAGCTTGGTATGTATGTAGAAGATGAATGGCAGGTGAACTCTAACCTTCGTTTGACCGGAGGTCTACGATTTGATGTTCCGGGCCTCACTACATCTCCGCGCTTTGCCCCGGATGTTTTTGAAACAACGCTTCCTGACCTAGAGCAGTTCTACGAACTGAGAGGCGCTGAGCCCGGCGAACCACCATCCGCTCAGCTCTATGTTTCACCCCGTTTTGGATTTAACTGGGATATTTTCGGAAATGAGAAAACCCAGCTAAGAGGCGGAACCGGCGTATTTCTGGGCCGTGTACCGTTTGTGTGGCCTGGCGGAATGTATCTTAATAACGGAGCAAACACAGGAATACTTGCACAGTTTGGAAGAAATGAATTTCGACCAAATCCGGAAAACGGCCTTACACTTGAGGATTATGGAAGATCTGAGAACGAGCTTATACCAAGCGGACGTCTTGAAATCTTTGAAGAAGATTTTAAATATCCGCGGGTGTGGCGATCAAGCCTCGGCGTTGATCAAAGGCTCCCGTACGGAATTATAGGGTCACTTGAGGCGCAGTTCACGAAAAATGTAAATAATATTAATATCACAAATATCAACCTGCGACCTGCAAATGAAACCTTGGACGGCCCCGATAACCGGCCTATATATGCGTTTGGTTTTGATGATAACGAGGTAGTTGATAACAGCGCTACCCTCATTGACGATAGATATCAAAATATCCACCGTGTAGGTAACACCAACAAGGGATACAGTTTTGATATTTCGACGACCTTGCGGAAGCAATTCAGGCAGTCACTCTCTACAACCATCTCCTATACGTACGGCGATTCTTATGCCCTAAATGACGGCACATCTTCGCAGCTAAACTCCATCTGGGAAGGAATGGAAAATGTGAACGGTTCGAACAACCTGGATCTTTCCCGGTCAGACTTTTCGCTGGGACACAGGCTGATAAGTACGATTAACTACCGGAAAAAGTTTCTGGGCAACCTTGCTACGTCAATATCGCTCTTTGCAGAGGCCAGCTCCGGTCGCCCATTCTCCTACGCTATCGCAAGCAGTGGCGATATGATTGGCGAAAATGGCGGAAACACGGCACTCTTTTATGTGCCAAATGATGCCTCAGAACTTACGTTTACAGGTTCACCAGCAGAACAGCAAGCTAAAGCCGAGGAGCTGGATCGATATATCAGCAGCAGCGACTACCTAGACAGCCGTCGTGGAAAATATGCTGAACGAAACGGAAGTCGCACGCCAATGGAGTTTGTGATTGACCTGAAAATCCGTCAAGAGCTGTTTGCGGATGTGTTCAATCGCCAGCAGAAAGTTGAACTTACGCTCGACTTTTTCAACTTCACCAATCTGCTTGGTGAAATATTTAACACTAACTGGGGTAAGCGATCCGCTTTCGGCACAAGAAGATCACTTGTTCGGTTTGATAGATTCGTTGACCCCGAAGGCGGTGACTTAACGCCGGTTTACGATGTTATCTTACCAGATGGTGTAGAAACTGAAAATGATTACTTTGATCAGAACCTGCAGGATTCCAGCACATACAGCTCGCGTTGGCTCGCACAACTCGGGATTCGGTACACCTTCTAATTCACACATTTAACCCAACTATCCTATAGAGGAGGTGCTTATGTTTAAGCATCTCCTTTTTTTATGCCGGTTTGCCATCTCATTGTTCAAACCATGAAGTTCCTATTCCACAACGATATCTCAGAAAAAAAGTATTCCTCATTTCTATTCATGGAATCCGGAACGATTACCAGCTAGTTTACTACTTCTTGAACTTTGATCGGTTTGAATAGAAGGGATTACAGGTTGAATAATGAATCCAGTTTTCCTGACGAAAACCTTACCGAATCATTATTCAATTAATAAGAAGGGGTATACATAGAACACCATCTATGGACTTAAGAACAGCGGTCCCGTTGTACTTGTAATCATGTAATGTGTTGTTGAACCAAATGCTGCCCGTTTTACAGCAGACACTGAATGAGCTCCCATCAGCAGCAGGTCCGGATTTTTCATCAATTGACGATCCAGAATTCTTAGCCCTGGGGCTCCCTTCTCTAATACCGTTTTAGTGATATAATTAAAATTGTGTGTTTTCAAATAGTCCTCAGCCATATTCAAAACTGTAGCAGATTTTTCCATCGCTTCACTTGATTCGCCTTCTGCTACATTCACTAGATCGATTTCAATATCTTTGCCATAAGGCAACAGATGCACGAAAGATTTTAACGATCGGGCCGAAGCAGAACTCCCATCAAAGGCAATCATAATATTCTCAATCTCTCTGTATTCCTCCGTGACAACCAGAGTCGGGGCCACTCCGTCTTTAACAACTTTGGCAAGTGTACGAGTATCCTTGTCGGGTTCACTGTAGAAAAACCTGGAATCTCTGCCCAAAACCAATAAATCGTGATATTTCATCTCTTCGATAATCAACTCTGCTGAAGCTCCCTGCTGCCTTAAAACCCTGTGCCTCAATCCCTCCTTTTCTACCGCTTTTTTGAATGAATCCAGTAAGTCCTGAGCAACTTTCTGTGTCTCATCCGTCATTTCCACCCAAATTTCCCTGGCAGCATACTCCGTACCATAACCACCTACACCAATTATAGAATTCAGGTTTCCCACGTCAACCACAGTTAAACCCGTCACTTCTGCATCGAACCTCCTTGCCAACCGAATTGCAAAACGTGTCGCCACAGGTGTATCTGCATCAGGATCTAAAGCCACCAAAATTCTTTTTATCATCTTCTCCCCAATTAATTTCCGGATTTAAATTACTGCGCAGTTCTATGTTGTATTAATGTCCCACAGTCCTGAGCCCCAGTGTTGGGGATCGGTGACTTCTCACTGCTTTTTTTCCTAAAATATTCTTTCTAATCTCGTGGCAAATTTTTTCGATTGGATATTGATTCAGTTCAGGTAACTCATCGAATATTCTTCGATTCAAATTCCATAAAAGTGCACTCTTTCGGCTTTGTAAAATAATTTTCCCTCCAGCCTCATAAACATTTTTTGCGCCTTCCACTCCATCAAGTCCCCCGCCTGACAGAAAAATAGTAAGCATTTTATTTC
>JBEPWP010000121.1:0-5749 GCA_041642355.1 Fodinibius sp.
TTGTGCGGCAGCAGCGCCCGGCGCATACCATGCGGATGTTCCCATTAGGTTGACAAGCTCACCGCCTCCTCCTTTGGTGCGTTCAACGATTTCTTCGAGTTTATCTTCATCAATAAACTGGGTAACGGGCATTCCACAAACCGTTGTAAAACGGGGAAGGGGTACCATCGTGTCTCCGTGTCCACCGAGTAGTAGCGCTTGAATGTCTTTTGGCGATACACCAATTTCTTCGGCAAGGAATGAGCGATAGCGAGCCGTATCCAAAATACCGGCCATACCCATCACGCGGCTTGAGTCAAGCCCACTGGTTTCGAGGGCAACTTGTGCCATCACATCAAGCGGATTAGAAACAACAATAATAATGGTATTGGGAGAATGTTTAACGAGTTTTTCCGTCACATCCTGAACAATGTTCGCATTGATTTCGAGTAGGTCGTCGCGACTCATACCAGGTTTACGGGGCACACCGGCCGTAATAACACAAACGTCCGATCCGGCTGTATCTTCATAATCAACTGTTCCAGTCAGCTTTGTGTCAAACTGGTGGATGGGCGATGATTCCCATTGATCGAGCGCGCGTCCTTTGGATGGATAAATTTTATCTCCGTCTTTCTCTTGCACGATATCAACCATCACAACTTCTTTGGCAAAATCGCGTTGAGCTACGGCCATAGATACCGTTGAACCGACATTACCGCCGGCACCGACTACTGTTACTTTCATGAGACTAATAGTTTTTGGGGATTAAAAATTTCAGGTTTAAGATACTATTTTATCAGCTGAATATCAGGCGTGCGAAGTGTTTAAGTGTGGAAGTTAAGGAGATGTTGGAGTGTTAAAATTTGGTAAGTTCAGAAGCTATATACTCAAAACGCTTCAATACTTGAGCATTGCCTAACTATTTTGCCGCGAATCCATGCCCCACATTAGCTTGTTACGAAGAGTGTCGAAATAGCTTTGGTTGGGCAGCTCAATTAAATCAATGGTAAAGTTGGATCGTTTGATGTTGACCTCGTAAGGATAGTCGGAGATCTCTTTGATTTGTCCATCGTAGGAAAATAACACCTCGTGATCTTGCTTCTGGACCGTAACTTTGAGGTCTTTGTTGGAGGGGAGAACAAGGGGGCGCGTTGTAAGAGTATGGGGGTTAATAGGCGTTACAACCATCACATCAGTATTAGGCATTACGATAGGCCCGCCTGAAGACAGATTATAGGCCGTAGAGCCGGTCGGCGAAGCGACAATCAATCCATCCGCCCAATAGTTATTGATGAACATGCCATTGTATTCTGCTCCTACATTTACCATGGAGGTAGAATCCTTCTTCGAAAACAGGAACTCATTTAGGGCATGATAAATATTATCCTGATTATCTTTAGCTTCGAGCAGGTATCGTTTTTCAATGCGGTATTCATCATTAACAAGATAATCAAGTGCCTGATGAAGATTCTCTTTCTGAGTATAGGCCATAAATCCCAGACGACCACTGTTAACGCCAAGAATTGGTTTTTGGATGCTTTTCATCAGCCGAGCGGTATAGAGCATGGTACCATCGCCTCCCAAGGCAATAATGATATCAGCGTGATCGATTGCTGCTTTTTCATCCTCAACGACTACTGCTGAAGGGTGATCTTCGCCGTCGTATAGGTTACGTAAATCGGAACAGAAATAGACTTGCACTCCATGTTCATCTGACCATCTGAGCAAATCAACAAATGGTTCTTTAACGGAATACTTTTGTGGATTAGCTATAACCGCAAATTTCATGATACTAATTTAGTTTGTCGAGAGAAGGCAGGGAAACTCCGCGAAGATCAAGCCACCAACTGTGCTGATTAAAATTGAGTCCTGTAATATTATTTAAATACAGGGCGGTCGGGTAAACCCGAAAACGAAAAAGCTCGGGATAATTGGTGAAGTTGTTATTGATGCTAATTAGTGGTGCATGATGGGTAACAAGGAGTTCTATATCCCTCGTGGGAGTATGGAATTCTGTCATTCCCAGTGTAACACCCTGCCCATTCAAAGTTTTTGATAGGTTGCCCAAGTAGGTACGGGCAAAAGGATCATCAGAGAATACAGAGTACAGCCGGTTGGTAGACAAGGTTGTATCGGCCTGCTTGGTTGATGATATGGAATCAAGTTTTACAATATTCTCAGGCAGCTGATTAAAGTATGTGTTGGCATTCGCATAAGCTAACTGGCGGAGGCTGCTGATCTCTTTATCAGCTAAATTTGCTGAAGGATTTGAACGTAGTACAATTTGCTGAAAGTTATTTCTGGTAGTTAGGTTATATCGATTGGTGAATCCGGTTTTTAATACCCCTTCAGACGATGTAACATTCCGAATTATGTTGGGACCAAGTTCAGGAAGAAAATGAATGTCACCAGTGCCAATATTACGCATCAATTTTGATTCGGAATTACTGGTGATAACATCAACTCGGTTTAGCTGAATATCTTTAACAGCATGATATTTTTCTGACTTGGCAAAAATAAAGGTTGAATCCCCTTTTTGGGATGAAAGTGTAAACGGGCCCGTTCCAATAGGAGCGAAAGATTGTTGTCTAGAGTTGGCAGCTTCTTTTGGATAGATGACCGCATAGGGGGTAGCTAGCTTTTTAAGGAATTTCGAATCTTTTTCATGGAGCTCAAAGACGACCGTACTGTCATTGGGCGCTTGAATACCTGTTACCCCTGTGAGGGTCCGTTTAGCAGGTTCATACACGTTATGCTGTTCCTGATAATAGGGTTCAAATCCTTTGATATTCCAGAATAGTTTTGCAGCTGTAGACGGATTGCCGTCCTTTGCCATGCGCTCAAAAATATACTTCACATCTTGGGCTAGAAGTCGGCGTCCGGTTCCGGTGCTAAAAATATCACTATCCTGATAATAGATATCCGAGTTAAGGGTAAATTTATAGGTGAGGGAGTCATTACTAATTTCCCACTTTTTGGCCACTGCGGGGGTAATGTTTTCATTGGCATCAAGACGAACGAGTCCCTCATAAATAAGTTGGAGAGTTCGCATAGTTGCACCGTTTTTGGCTAGGAGTGGATCAAAGCTTGTTATGGATTGATATTCTCCAATGACTAATTTGCGAAAGTCCGAGTCGTCCTTATTCGAGGAATATTGTTCGGTAGTATCAGAAGGCGCCATGGTGGTAGGCTCATCATCGATAACAACTGTTTCGGGCTGCTTGCATCCCCAGAGAAGTATAGCAAATAAAACGAATACAGCTAGATTTTTATATAGATTTGATGATTTCATAACCGATTGATTTGGTTGCAGCGACTATGCTTCTGATGATTTATTTTTTGTACCTTTAAGTCCTTTGATTCCCTTAACAGCTTTTTCATCAAGTAAGTTTGTATCGTAGGACCGAATGCGACCTACTTTTTTCTGATGTTGTTCGGTAGCAATATCAACTAATTTTAGCATTAATTCCCGCATATTCATTCCACTTTCTTCCCATAGGTAAAAAGAAAAGGAGCCGGGAATCGTATTGATTTCATTAAAATAGAGCACTTCGGTATCAGCGTTGATTAAAAAATCGAGTCGAGCAATGCCGCTTGCTCGAAATAATTGAAATATCTGAGCAGATAATGATTGAATCTTTTTGGTAAGTTCATCCGAAATGTCGGCTGGAATCTCACGATCGGCCGAAGCCATTCCCTTTTGTGATCCATTATCGGATTGATATTTATCCTCAAACGAGAGTGTTTCATCGGTCCCAAGTGGACGTTCGCATACACTGGTTTTTAGCTTATTCCCATTCCCCAATACTGAGCAGTTAATTTCCATTAGTGGGACAATTGCCTTTTCAACCATTAAGTTTTCATCGTATCGAAAAGCAGTTTCAACGGCTTCTATAAGTTCATCTTCGTGCTCCGCCTTAACGACGCCAATGCTGCTGCCCAGCGTAACCGGCTTAACGATGACCGGATAGCCCAACTGTTCGGCAAAGTTGAGTACCGACTTTTGATCTTTTACCCATTCAGCCTCATAAAAATCAAATCCTTCAACAACTGGAATATCATGTGCTCGGCAAATATCTTTGGCTTTAACTTTGTCCATGCCCAGACTCGAAGCAAAAACGTTGCTGCCTGCATAGGGTATATTATACATCTCGCAGGTTCCCTGAAATGATCCGTTCTCACCTTCAGCACCATGAAACGCCGGGATAACTGCGTGGACGGGATAGCTCTTAGGCGAACTGAAAAAGCCGGTTTTTTTGGTTTCTAATAATACGGTTTTACCTAGCTCATCATGTGAAAAAGTACAGGGCGTTGCCTGGTTTATGAGCGCATCTAAATCTTGATAGTTCTCCATCTCAAGCAGAGGAGCTCCGGTCAACCACCTACCAGATTTGGAAATGTAAAGTGGAACAACGTCATATTGAGTTTCTTTTAAGGAAGCAATTGCCTGCATGGCCGATAATACCGACACTTCATGTTCCGGTGATACCCCACCAAAGGCAACGATCAAGTTTCGAGAGCTCATAGTAATAATTTGTTTTACCTGAATGCACCCGAATGATAAGAAAAGATCACCTCAGATGTGATATAAATGGCGGATAGAAATAACACGCGCGGATTGAATTTTACTGTCAATCCATATAAAAACTATTTGTTGTTCATCGCCATGTAGTACAACTGGATGATGCGCAGCTCACTATAACTGACCGACTTGTCGAGCTCGGTGTAAATTTTGCGAAGCATATGTGTAGGCACTTCGTCCATGATATCCATGACTTCTTCCCGCTTGCGATGCGACAGTGAGGATACCTTAATAATGCCTTCCGGACGAATTTTGTTACCATCCTTGAGATACTTTTTCAAATGTTTGATGATGGTTACATCTTTGACGCCAAACTGTTCGGATAGGTGATCAATAGATTTCCCGGCATTGTATTCTTTGCCGATACGTTCGTAAGCTTCGCCATATTCTTGCAATTTCTGACGCTTGTTCTCAAGCGCTTCGCTATTTTCCTCTACATTGTTAGCACGACAGTATTTGTTGATGATTTTCAGAAAATCAGTGCCATATTTTTTCAGTTTTACCGATCCCACTCCATAGATAGGCATCAAGTTATCTTTGGATTGGGGATAATAGTACGCCATCTCCATGAGTGTGGTGTCGGGGAAGATAGCATAGGGTGGTACTGATTGTTGGTCGCCCAGCTCTTTTCGTTTGGCTTCGAGCTGCTCAAAGAGATCTTTGTCATAATTTTGCTGCACATCTGCAGAAGTGCGATCTATAGATTCATCATCTACGACCGTTTCGCTGCGGTCGAGGACGCCAAAAACATTTTCTTTGCCTTTCAATACGGCCTTACCCTGCTCGGTAATATGCAGTGCTTCCTCTTCTTCTTTTGTGTGCAGATATCCTTGTTTTACCAAGAGCCTGGATAGAAGAATCCAATGCTCTTTGGCCCACTCGTTACCAATATTATAGGTTGATAGCTCGTCGTGTCCATTTTCGAGCACTTTTAGTTTTGTGGACCCGCGCAGGATATCGGTAATGTAGTAGCCATCAAACTGCTCATCAGTTTTAGCAATACAGGAAAGCATCTTTTGTGCCTGCACCGTAAGATCTTCGACTTCGGCATCTACCGACAAGCAGTTATCACACATGCCGCAATCGTCTTTCTCATAGGTTTCACCAAAGTATTTCATTAGTGGAACGCGGCGGCACTCATCAGTCTCCAGAAACTTCATCAAATCTTTGAGGTGTTTTTCGGCCACC
>JBEPWP010000122.1:0-5740 GCA_041642355.1 Fodinibius sp.
ATATCATTGGTTATTTTCCTGTTCGTTATGGGTAAATATGCGGTTCCATATATTATGGATGCTCTTGAAGAACGAGAGGACCGTATTAAAGACTCGTTGGAATCTGCAGAGCAGGCTTTACAGCGTGCTGAGGAGATTTCCAAGGATAACGAAAAGGCATTGCGAGAGGCCGAGAAAAAGGCCAAAGAAATACGCAAAGAGGCTATCGAAGAGGCCGAAATGCTCCGCGCAGAACGAATAGAAAAATCCAAGGAAGAAGCTGAGAAAATGCTTGAACAAGCTCGAGAGACAATCGAGCAGGAGAAGAAGCGTGCTATGATGGAATTGCGTGACGAAGTTGCGCGATTAGCTGTTGAGTCAGCTTCTAAAATTATTGATTCTGAATTGGATGAAGAAAAGAACAATAAGCTGGTAGAAAGCTTTATTAAAGACATCTCAAAAAACTAAAGTAGATGCCTACAACAAAAGCAGCTCGAAGATATGCGAACGCCCTTTTAGAATTGGCCAAAGAGCGGGATGAAGTCGATGAAATTTTAAAGGATATCGAGTTTATCCATAATACGGTTGAGGGTTCTCGGGAATTAGTGACGTTTTTAAAAAGTCCTGTCATTAACTTTGATGACAAGACCCAAGCTTTAGAAAAGTTGTTCTTTGACAAGCTTGAAGAACCTACAAAGCTTTTTTTAAAGCTTTTGGCCCGAAAAGATCGCATAAATCTGTTAAATCAGATTACTGAGGCTTTCATTGCTAAGTATAAAGAATATGCCGGCATAATTACTGTGGAAGTGTATGTTGCCAGGGAACTGAGTGGAGAGCAAAAAGAGCTGCTTCATAAAAACCTTGAGCAGAAGACACAAAAGAAGGTAGATATGAATATCACTGTAGATGAAGAGCTTAAAGGTGGTATGGCTATCCGAATTGAAGACACGGTAATAGACGGAACGGTTAAACACAAGCTTAAAGAGCTTGAAGAGTCGTTATTGTCAACAACTGTAGAATAGAAATTAAAGACGTTTTAAATAACATTTGAACCAATGAGTCAAGTTAGACCAGACGAAGTTTCAGCAATATTACGCAAACAATTATCCGGCTTTGATAATGAGGCGGACACCTATGATGTGGGAACAGTCCTCGAGGTAGGGGATGGTATTGCCCGCGTTTATGGATTGTCTAAGGTTCAGGCCGGTGAGCTTGTTGATCTTCCCGATTCTATTGACGAGGATGGAAATTCCATCCGGGGAATGGTACTTAACCTCGAAGAAGACAGTGTTGGTGTTGTTCTTTTTGGTCAAACCAGTGCTGTTGAAGAGGGCGATACCGTTAAACGTACAAAAGAGATCGCTTCTTTGAATGTTGGGGATGGAATCCTCGGTCGAGTTATAGACCCTTTGGGACGACCTCTTGACGGAAAGGGACCTATATCGGGTGATACTATACGAATTCCGCTCGAGCGAAAAGCTCCTGGCGTAATTTACCGAGAACCTGTTACAGAACCACTTCAAACTGGTATTAAGGCTATTGACTCTTTGATTCCTATTGGCCGAGGACAGCGTGAGCTTATTATTGGTGACCGTCAAACGGGTAAAACGTCTGTTGCGGTTGATACCATTATTAACCAGAAGGAAACGCAAGACACCGATAAGCCAGTACATTGTATTTATGTAGCTGTCGGTCAAAAAGGTTCTACAGTTGCCGGTATTGCGAAAGCACTCGAAGACAATGATGCCATTGATTACTCTACGATTGTTTCTGCTCCCGCAAGTGTATCTGCCCCAATGCGATATATTGCACCTTTTGCAGGGGCTGCTATCGGAGAATATTTCCGAGACACGGGACGCCACGCATTAGTGATTTATGATGACTTGTCAAAGCAGGCGGTGGCTTATCGTGAGCTTTCATTGCTGCTTAAACGACCTCCCGGGCGTGAAGCTTATCCAGGTGATGTATTTTATTTGCACAGTCGCCTGTTGGAGCGTGCTGCTAAAATCATTGATGATGATGAGATTGCAAAGCAAATGAATAATGTTCCAGAACAGCTGAAACCTTTGATGAAGGGGGGGGGCTCTTTAACGGCATTACCGATTATTGAAACTCAAGCCGGTGATGTATCAGCTTATATTCCAACAAACGTAATTTCTATTACTGATGGTCAGATTTTCCTCGATACCGACCTGTTTAACTCTGGCGTACGTCCAGCTATTGACGTTGGTACTTCGGTATCACGTGTAGGTGGATCTGCACAGGTTAAATCGATGAAAAAGCTTTCCGGTACGATGAAACTTGACTTGGCTCAGTATCGAGAGCTTGAAGCTTTTGCCAAGTTTGGTTCCGATCTTGATCCAGCCACTCAGCGTCAATTGAAGCGTGGTGAACGTACGGTTGAACTCCTAAAACAGGATATTTATCAGCCGCGTCCGGTTGAAGATCAGATTGCACTGCTTAAGATCAACAGTGAAGGGCTTTTGGAAGAACTCGAGGTTGATCAGGTTCAGGAATTTGAGCAAGAATATATTGAAACCGTTCACGTCAAATATGATGATGAAATGGATGCACTTGCAGAATCAGGTAACCTTGATGATGAATTTGGTGACAAATTAATGGATGTTGCCAAAACTGTAATCGATCAACTTAATGCTACACAAGAAGAGGAAGCGTAATTCATGGCCAATCTTCGCGACATACGGAATCGAATTGAATCAATAAAAAATACGCAGCAAATTACGCGTGCTATGAAAATGGTTGCCGCGGCAAAGCTGCGTAAGGCGCAAGATCGTATTACCGAAACGCGTCCCTATGCTTCAAAAATGAAGGAAGTGGTAGGACGTTTGGTAGAAAATTCGAATGAAGACAATGTCTTGCTCCGTAAACCTGAAACTACAGATAATGTTCTGTTAATTGTTGTTGGTTCTGATCGAGGCCTATGTGGTGCTTTCAATAACAACTTGTTTAAAGTTGTAGAAAAAACCATAAATAATGAGTATAGCAGTTATCATGAAAGTGGCAATCTTTCATTGATCTGCATCGGACGTCAAGCAACTAAATATTTCGGAAAAAGAAACTACGATATTATTGCCGAATATCCTGGTTTTTGGGATAATATTGCATTTAACAAGACAACTGAGATTATGAAATCAGTTGTCAATGATTTTAAATCTGGTACTTTTGATGAAATAAAACTGGTTTATAATGAATTTAAATCAGTTATTGCTCAAAATAGAGTTGTTGAGTCGGTATTACCTATCGATACTTCGACCTTGGTAGAAGATGAAGAAATTTCTTCAACAGAATATATTTTTGAACCTAATGTAGAAAATATTCTTCAAAAACTGTTACCTTTGCACTTGAATTTGCAATTTTGGAAGGCTATCCTAGAATCGAATGCTGCTGAGCAGGGTGCACGGATGACAGCAATGGATAATGCCACTGAAAATGCTCAAGAAATGAAAGAAGATCTTCAGCTTGAGTATAACCGAGCACGACAGAGTGCAATTACGACCGAAATTTCTGAAATTATTTCGGGTGCTCAGGCTCTTGAAGAAGCATAATTAGTTTTTTGACAACTGGAGGGATGGCAGAGCGGTTGAATGCACCGGTCTTGAAAACCGGCAGGCCCTTATGGGTCTCGGGGGTTCGAATCCCTCTCCCTCCGCTCTAAAAAAAGCCCCTTCTTTGCGGAAGGGGCTTTTTGTTTAAATAAATCTGTCGATTGTTCGTTGATAGGTATAAATATTTCGATATTAATAGCATGATCATGAATAAACATATATCGGCATTTCTTTCTCTGCTGTTTTTATTACCTATGATATCTTTGGGTCAGGATACAGTAAGAGTATCCCTAGAATCTTTTATTGAACGGGGTATCGAAAATTCTGGTCAGATTGATTACGAGGAGAAAAAGGTAGATTTAGCAAATAATCAGATCAATCAAGCACAATCCAACCGATTCTTGCCACAGTTTTCATTGAGTACTCAGCATGGATTGGTACCGGGAGTTAAAACAAATTACCCAGATCAATATTCTGAAAATGAGTTCTATCTTGATCCTGAATTGGAAAATGATTGGGAGGACTGGGCTATTTTTACGCGAGCCGAAGTTTCTGCTGTACAACCGATATTTTCATGGGGGGCACTGAAAAACGCTGTTAAAGCTGCAAAATCTGCTGCTGTTGCTGCTCAAAAACAATTTGAGAAAGAAAAGGCTAATTTGCGTGTTCGGCTATTTGAGCTCTATCAGAGTTACTTGCTAACCAATGAGATTCTTGTTTTACTCGATGAGGCTCAAAATCAAATTGATAAAATAGAACGGCAGATTGAGGAAAAAGAAGGTGAAAGAGATACTGATTTTGATGAATCTGATTTGTATAAGTTTAAGGTATTTAAATCAGAATTTGCTATCCAAGCGGCCGAAGTAAGAGAAGAAGCTGCCATGACCCAGCGTATTTGGAATTATGTGCTTAATGCTGACGAAAGTACCGTTTATACTCCTGAGAGTAATTTTTTGGATCCTGTTGCAGGCGAATTAAGAGAGATTGACTACTACCGTTCGTATGCTCTCGCTAATCGGTCGGAGATTGGTGCCATTGAAGCAGGGATAAATGCTGCCGAATATGGTATGAAAGCTCAAAAGCAAAAGAATTTTCCTACATTATTTGTTGGATTAACCGGTAGTTATGCAAATACTCCCAATCGACCTCGGCAGAGTAATCCCTTTATTATTAATAATTCAAATTATGCTTCTGGATCATTTGGATTTGGGATCCGACAAAATCTCGATTTTTTAAGTATCCAGGCTGATATGGAAAAGGGAAGAATTCAATATCGGCAAGCAAAACAATTAAAGGATGCAGCCGTTGATGGTATAGTGTTGGAAATTAACCAGGCTTATAAAGAGACTTCACTCTCAAAAGTTAAAGTTGATAAAACCGATGAAGCCCATGTTACTAGTAAAAAATGGCTGCGACAGGAACAATTAGACTATGACTTTGGTATGGGTGATACAAAAGACTTGATTGATGCAATGAAAAAAGAATTGGAACTGCGGGTTAAGCTTAAACGAGAGATCTTCAATTTCAACAATAATATTGCTGATTTATATCGTACATCAGGTCTTCCAATTTTAGAACTTTCGAACCAGAATTGATATGATGAAATTATTAAAAAATGGTACTATAGTATTTTTAACGGCATTTATGGGATTTATGTTTTTGAATCCTGGTGAAAGTGCTGCCCAATTAGACACCTCATCAGTCCGTGATTTGTTGGAAGAACGGGATAAAGAAATTAAAGATTTACTTGGTCCCAAAGGTACAGAGTACACCGATGAACAGCGTGATAAGTTGAAAGATATTATTAATGGCGTTATTGATTATCGTGCTATGGCACAGGAGGCATTGCAGTCCACGTATGATACATTATCAGAAGAAGAGCGTACGGAGTTTGTAGATCTGTTCTCTACGATAATTCGTGACCAATCTTTGAATAAACTGGATATTTATCGTGCCGATGTAAAGTATGAAGGTATTGATATTGAGGACAGCACGGCTACGGTTCAGACCCTGGCTCAACTCGAAAAGGTACGAACGCCGGTTACCTACGAAATGAAATACAAGGGAGAGAATAACCAGTGGGTTGTTACGGATATGATTATTGATGATGTCTCTACAGCTGGGTCTTATGAGCGGCAATTTCAGAATATCATCCGTAAGAAAGGATATGATTCTCTTTTAAAAACGCTTCGAAA
>JBEPWP010000123.1:0-5628 GCA_041642355.1 Fodinibius sp.
ACGTAAATAAAGCCAACAAAAAAGCCTTGGAAACGCTGCCGGGAATTGGACCAACCTATGCAGAAAGAATCATCAAATATCGCAATAAAAATGGCGTATTTGAGGCCTATGAAGAGCTTAAAAATATTAAGGGTATTGCGGAAAAACGATTGGATAAATTGATGCCATTTATCAAACTTAAGGATTCAGAATAATGCAATAAAAATTTCGATGGCTACACGTATTTTATGGGCGGATGATGAGATCGATCAGCTAAAACCGCACATCATTTTTTTAGAGAATAAGGACTTTGAAGTTACCCCTGTTACCAACGGTGAAGATGCGATAACCCTGATCCGGGAGCAACCTTTTGATATCGTTTTCTTGGATGAGCAGATGCCGGGCATGGATGGGCTGGCTACGCTAAATCGGATTAAAACCATTAAGGCGGGATTGCCGGTGGTGATGATTACGAAGAGCGAGGAAGAGTCGATTATGGAGGATGCCATTGGTGGTAAAATATCTGATTACCTGATTAAGCCGGTGAATCCGAATCAGATTGTGATGACCGTAAAGCGCATCCTGGAACGGCACCGTATTCGCAGCGAAAAGTTTGCCCAGTCGTATCTGCGAAATTTCAATGAAATATCCGGGCGAATCCACGAACAAACGGGCTGGGAAGAGTGGATCGAGATTTACAAGCAGCTTACGCAGTGGGATATCGATTTGGAATCGGGTGATGAATCATTGCGGCAGGTTTTGGCTGATCAGTATCAGGAAGCGAATAAAATGTTTGGTCGCTTTGTGGCTCGTAATTACAAGTCTTGGCTTAATCAATCTACTCCGCAGCGGCCTGCCCTATCTACGGATATTGTACAAGAGTATGTTCTGCCCCATGTCAAAAATGGTCAGACAACGCTTTTTCTGGTAATTGATTGCATGCGGTACGACCAATGGCTGGTTTTCCAGAGCCTGTTGAATGAGGATTATGCCATTGATACTGACTTTTACTACTCCATTCTTCCAACGGCGACTCCTTATTCTAGGAATGCTATTTTTTCGGGATTATTTCCGCTTGAAATAGAAGATATATACCCGAGACTGTGGAGCCAGGGCGAAGACGAAAGTTCGTTGAATCAGTTTGAGAAAGAGCTTTTTATCAAACAGTTGAATCGAAAGGGGATCGATAAAAAGGTAAAATATGAGAAGGTTTTGCGAGGGAATGAAGGAAAAGATATTACCGATAATATCCACAATTATCTGCAGGTTCCGATCAGTGCCTTTGTGTATAATTTTGTGGATACGCTGGTGCACTCTCGGTCCGATTCTGATGTACTTAAAGAGATAGCGCCGGATGTGCCGGCGTTCAGATCGCTAACCAAAACGTGGTTTCAGCACTCTACCCTTCGCGAAATTTTTAATCTTTTGGCCGATGAGGAGGTGGTCATTGTAGTGACAAGTGATCACGGGGCGGTGCGGGCTCTGCGTGATACGAAGGTATATGGTGATCGGGAAACGTCTACAAGCCTGCGGTACAAATATGGCCGAAATTTATCGGCAAACGAAGATGCTGCGATGATCATTGAAAATCCGGCCGAATATAAATTACCTACGCCCGGACACTCCAACAATTATATTATCGCCAAGGAAGATTACTATTTTGTTTATCCAACGAATTATCATCGTTACCAGAATCGTTATCGGGATACCTTTTTGCACGGTGGCACTAGTATGGAAGAGATGATCCTGCCGATTTCCACATTGCGGCCAAAGTCAACGTTGTGATAGATTTCTCCCGTTCAAGGTGGTATCTTCTTACCTTTTTGATGAGCAACTATTTTTATGGACAAGGAATTCACAACTACATCTCCTGACGAAACCATCGCCAGGGGAAACGAATTTGTATCTACGTTAGATGCCGGGGCTATCGTTTGTCTGCAAGGTGACCTTGGGGCAGGTAAAACCCATTTTGTTAAAGGGATGGCGGAAGGATTGGGAATAGATGGCAACGAAGTGAGTTCGCCAACCTTTACGCTTATCAACGAGTATTATGGTGATCGGCCACTCTATCATTTTGATTGTTATCGAATGGAATCGCCCCGCGAAGCCCTCGAAATAGGAGCTGAAGAATATTTTTACGGTGATGGAGTTACTGTTATCGAATGGCCGGAGCGGATTGCATCGCTCATTCCACCGGAGGTTATTTGGATTTCTATAGAAGCTCCTGACAAGAATACCCGAAAATTTGTCATTAGAAAAAGGGGATCGTAATCCCGTATATTGTGCGACCATGGCAACCAAGAAAAGACTTCCATATCGCTTAGATCGACTCCCGGTTATATATCCGTATAATCGACGAGCGGATAATAATATCCAGCTTGGAGATCTGGTGTACTACGGGCCATGTCCCGAATATTATGGGATTGGGGAAGTAGTACGATCGTTTGATGATTACTGTATCGTTGATTTCCGTAGAACCGGTGAGCTGAACATTGAAAAGGATGCTATGGCGATGAAGTATCTGATTCCCATCCACAAGTTAAACTTGGGGCATATCTTAAAGAGTACGTAACAGCTGGGGTAGGGCTTACGTTGTAGAATAAGCGCCTATTTAGCTTTCTTCGAGCATCTCATCTTTGGCAAAATCTGTTTCTTCGAAAAGCCCTCCGTCTTTTTTCTTGCCGAGTATCCAGAATACAATACTTGCTCCGAGCCCGGGATAGAATGGTTCAACTCCCAGATAGGTGTAATCGTACATCGCTTCGCTAGTTAGGGTACCTAGAATAAGCCATAACAGTGATACGCCGATGCTACCAATCATAGTGGGGAGCACCCATCTTTTATTGAGTGTAAAAAATCGCAGGTAAACACCCATCACGGGAATGAGCAGGCCGGGAATCATTACCGAACCAATTACATACCACAAGTCAATTACACTGGGATAAATGATGATTAATAAGATCCCCAACAGTGCAGCGAATAGCGTGCTGATACGGGTTAGAGTATTGTTTTTTGTATTAGGGAAAATCTTAACAAGTAGGTCGCGGCCAAGTGTTTGTCCCGATAAAAATAGATAGCTGTCGAGCGTGGACATGATGGTGGCCAGTAGTGCAACAAAGAACAGGCCTTTTAGTCCAATTGGTAAAATTTCGTTGGCCAGGTAGGGATAAACCATTATGGGTTCGGTTAACGCATCTCCCAGGATAGCAAAGCCGTAAATACCGCTGAAAATGGTTAGAAAATCAAAAAGAGACCATAATAAAATAGAAATAAAAATTCCTTTCTTGGCGGTTTTGGGAGATTTAGCTGCCGCGGCGCGCTGATGAAAGCTGGGATCGACAAAAGTCCATAGGGCAATAAAAAACCAAACAAGAATATATTGGAGGTCTTCGCCACCGGTAATATCTGTGAAATCGGGTGGAATGAAAGACCATAGCTCACCAAAACCACCGTATTCCATCGCGGCAAAAACAATCAGAAAGGTAAAGCCCCCAAACATAAGGGTGATTTGAAGCATGTCGGTATGGACGACGGCATTAAAACCACCAAAAATAACATAGGCAACAGAGAATAGTGCTACGGCGCTGGCGTACCAGAGAAAGTGACCGACACCGCCTGTAAGGTATTGGAAAATTAGCCCGAGCATGAGAATGTAGGGGGCTGGGCTTACAAGAATAAAAATAGGGATGGCGGAGAAGCGGCCTGCGGTATCCCCATAAAAATTACCGACGGCTTCGGGTAGCGAGAGGGCTTCGTTCATTCTTATTTTTCCGGCTAGCAGCCAGGCAAAAAGCGCTGAGAAAACATAGAATGGGAATCCCAGTATAAGCCAGGTAGATATTCCATTTTGGTAACTGTATTCCCCAATACCAAGAATACCACCGTACCAGGTGGATACTAGCGTGGCTACAAAAGCGGCTAGGCTCATCTTTCGTCCCGACAGCAAAAACGATTCTTCGTCCGTTTCTTCCCAGTCGCGCTGCCAGGTTAAATATATTAGCAGTGCAAAATAAGACAGGATCAGGCTCCAATCGAGCAGGGTAAATTGTAATTCAGTCAACGGTTGATAGTTGGTTTAAAAATGGGTGAAAGATATTTGAATAAGGGTAGGGGGTCAATTGTTATTATGCATTACAAACATTAGTAAGTCGCCTTTTTTGTGGGTGATTTGAACAGGATTTTCAATGACTTCGTTAGAAGAGCCGTCACGTACGCCATTTTCAAGAAAGTCGTCGTTGAGTGGATATTTAAGTCCCTCAGTTGTTATACCGGGAACTTTACCCGAAAGGGGGAAAAGTGAGAGCTGTGTGCCAATTTCAAAGCTTTCAGAGAAAGAACGTGGAAGTAGCCTAGTCTCTCCAAAATTATCTGACATACGAATTTGCTGAAATTGAGGTGTAAACTGTTTAAGGACAGACAAGTTTTTGAGCGTTTGGTCGAGCCGGTGACCGGTAGCACCTAAAATATAAATATGGATTCCCTTCATTTTTTGGGCGTGCTGAAGGGCTTTCTCCAGATCGTTGAGTTCTTGGCTTGGTCGAAAAATAATCTCCGATGATTCTTTTTTAGACCCGTCGTAACTGTCTAGGTCGCCGATAATAACATCAGGAATGGTACCCAGCTCCAAGGCGATATTGGCACCGCCATCAGCAGCAATGAAGTAATCAGTTTTCGCTCGATATTTGTTAAATAATTTTTGCGATGGAGGATCCCCATTGCAGAGAATTAGAATCGATTTCATTAAAAAACGGCTTTTAATTGTCTTAACGCTTATTTACACGTTATGATACAGTAAAATGAGGTAAGATTTTACTGATAAAAAAATATTGCTTTCTTCAAAGCTATCTACCATTTTATTAAGCTTATTTTTCGCGCTATAAACAGCCATTATGTTTGAAGAACTCATCCAAAAACTGCAAGAATTTAACACCGTGGGGGTTTTTTCGCATATCCGTCCCGATGGTGATTGTATTGGTGCCCAGGTGGCAGCCTGCCTTTGGCTGGAAAAGAATGGGGTGAATGCTATTGGGTTTAATGATGATGATGTGCCGTTAAATTTACAATGGCTTGCTGATTTTTATCCTATCCAAGAGCCAGATGAGAAATTGCTGAATAAGTGTGATGCTTTCTTAGTGCTGGATGGTAACTCACCAAAGCGTTTCGGCAGTTATTCTGATTATATTCAGGACTACCCAAAGCCTTCGTTTATGGTTGATCACCATCCTGATCCCTATGATGGTTTCGATTTAAGTATTTCTGTTGAGTCGGCGTCGTCAACATGTGAGCTTATCTTTCATCTCTTTCTTCAAAATGATATCTCGCAGGTAGATGAGAAAGTGGCAAAAGCTCTTTATACCGGCATTTTAACGGATACCGGATCGCTGCAATACGACAGCGTTACCCCGGAAACGATGAATATTGCTTCGGAACTGTTGCGGCTTGGTGAGTTTCGTCCCAATGAAGTGGCCGAAAAAGTGTTTTCGACGAAAAGTCTTAACCAACTGCATCTGCTTAGTAAAGCGATGAGTACGATCGAGCTATTTGAGGACAATCAGATAGCCATTATGTACGTTACTAAAGAAATGCTGGAAGAAACCAATACTACTAATGACGATTGCGAAGGTTTTGTAGCCTATCCGCTGAGTGTGG
>JBEPWP010000124.1:0-5597 GCA_041642355.1 Fodinibius sp.
ACAATAAACACATATTCTACCAAATCTGTCACCGGTAGCACAGCGAACGCAACAGCGTGTAAAGAGAGAAGTCGAGAACTTGGTGGTTTTGAGAAGAGACAAGGCTTCTCGACTGCATTGGAAATGGCGGGTGTAAGTTTACAGTTGGCGATTTTCAGGTCTAAGGACACAACGCTGGCAGATCCGGTAGGTGCTGCCAGGTTTAGCCCACCCGGCGAAGTGAATGAAGGCAGCAGTATGACGATTCGTAAATTCAGTTTTTATTGAACTCTTCAAATTTCTCAAAAAAAGCATATAGCGCCACTCCGCCCGCAACCGAGACATTTAGGGAGTGCTTCATCCCAAACTGAGGAATCTCCACACTTGCGTCCAGGTGTGGAATCAAAACGTCTCCGATGCCGGTCACTTCATTACCTAACACTAAACAGATTTTCTCCGATGGAAGTTTGTATTCGTGAAGAAGTGTACTGGTCGTTGTCTGTTCCAGCCCGACGATTTGATATCCATCTGATTTCAGTGATTCAGCCGCTTTAGTCGGTGATTCGATCTGTTTCCATTCTACGTTTTCCTCAGCACCGATGGCGGTTTTGGTAATTTCGGGCCGGGGAGGGGTGGGCGTAAATCCTGAAAGCCAAAGCTGCTTGATTCCAAAAGCATCCGCCGAGCGAAAGGCGGCTCCAACATTGTGGAGGCTGCGGATGTCGTGCAGCCACAGGATGAAGTTTTCACGTAGGGGAGATTTACGCTCGAGGTTTTGCTGTAAAATTTCTTTGGTTGAGAGCTTTTTCAAAATGGATAGGTCTATGGTGATACATATCGGAATTCAATTTTATAAAATTGAATGTATAAAAAGGTAATGAAACGAATCAGGAATTAGGAACCTGAAATGCTAAGTCTTTTAGTTTGTACTAATGGATGTTAAAGATAGGTTGTTCGAAATGGAGATTTTAATATTCAGTTCAATGCAAAAGATGCAACTATACGTGATATAAAAGAAATGAAATAGAACTAACAGAAATAAAAACTTACTCTAAAAATAATAGGTGAATATATGAATTTAAATATTTATTCTTTTTAGGTTGTTTAAACCATTTGAGAAAAATTTTTATGTATAGAATGTACGGCTCTTGTTTCATTACTGGCTTACTCTTCACTGCTTTACTAATTCAATTTAATGTGAATGAGGTAAAAGCTCAGCAAACTAGTTCAGTGATGGATAACAGTTATCTCAACATCTCCTCTAATTTTGATTCACTCTATGTTTTGCTTGAACAAGATTCGTCATTCATTAAAGTCAGTAAGGGTGACCTGCTAAAAGTTGAGCCGAAAGAACAGCAGGTAATAATTATTCCAAAGTATGCCCCTACTATTTCAGTTAACAACGCTTTTGAAGCAGACTCCTTTTATGTAGTAAATGTCCAATTTGGTTTAATTTTGGATGAAGTGAATTCAACCTATAAAAGAATTGAATCAGGAGATGTGAATATTGAAAATATAACACCAGGTGATATTGGTATTGGTTTTTTTAATATCACTGCTTATAGCGAAGAACAGTATTACACCAGGGATAAATTAGAAGAGATAGACTACAAAGATACCTATTTGAAGGTAATTTCAAATACAGATTCACTTTATGTACGAAGCACAGATCATGAAAACAGCATACTACGCATAGCGAGCGGTGATTCCATTTTATATCAGCCCGGGAACAGAATGATATCCATATCCCATCCCTTTGCTGAAGAATTTAAGACGATAGAAGTTATCGAAGAGGGCAAAACAACCGTTATAGAACACCGTTTTCGCCTTAGGGAACCTTCCACTGTAACCTTGAGTGACAACCTGGCAACGAAACCGTATTATGGCTCAAATCTTATTATAGTTTCAGATGATGATTCAGAAATAAATATTAATGGAGAATATTTAGGCTTAGGGGCCGTGAAATTAAATTACCGTACCGGACCGGTTGATGTTATGATCAATAATCCATCTACAGGTGAGCAAAGCTATTCCGGAAAGATTACTAATCTACCGGCAGAAAAAGCAATAGTAATAAATGCTTACACAAAGCCGGTGAAATCATACTCCCGGATTTACGGAGCAATGCCCGGATTAAGTCAATGGTATAAGCGGCAAAAATTAAAATCCGCACTTATAAGTGGAGGGTTTCTTGCCTTAGGAGGAATCACACTTCAAAGAAACTCTCTATATAATCAAGAACTTACAGAATTCAATAGAATTCAGAATTTATATAACAGAGCAACTACTGAAGATCAAGCCTTGGATCTTGGTGATCAACTTGAGGCTCAACAGTCTGTGACAAAACGAATTGATAACCAACGCAGGGTATTTCTGGGCTTAACATCTCTCTTGTATGTATTTAACCTGTATGATGCCTTCTTTGATATACCGGAATCAGGTTTCCGTGACAGGACTGATTTTGAATTCTATTTTCAGCAGAACTCTGTTTCAGACCACCCCTTTACATCAATGACCATTAAATATGCTTTTTAGAATCACATATTTCGTTATATCATTAATTTTTTTTGCAGGATGTAGTACAGGGCCTGATTTTGATCGTGATAATGAGAACGATCCCAAGTCCCAGAGATTTAAACCTAATATTAATTCTTTTGACGTAGAAATAAACAACGACAAAACGGTTTCTCTAAACTGGACAGACAATTCGGGTTTTGAGGATGGAATAGTTGTTGCTAAAAGTATAGGAGAAAATGGTTCATTTATTGTATTAGATACTCTGAGTGCAAACAGTATTAGATACACTGATGAATCAAAATTACTAGGTTTTCCCACTACATACTATGTAGGAGCATTTAAGAATGGTTCTACTTCGATAGACTCTTCACAGTTTCTTTCTGCGCAGTTGGATTTTGGTGAAATTCAAGATATTGAGTTCAAATCTGAGGGAAATGAAATTACTCTTTCATGGTCTTCCTCTCTACCCTATGTTGATAAATTCCTGATATCTGAAAAAAATTCCGTCACTACATCAACTGCAATCGATACAGTTGAAGGAAACAGCTCGGAATCAACTTTTCTTGTTGATCTTGATGCTTATTCAATGAATATAATTGTATCAGCTCTTTTGTCTAATCAAAATGATGAGTTGGTTATTATAGATCAATTAACTAAAAATGACGTTTCTTTTAACCTACCGGAGATATCAAATCTAACACTTGTTAATGAGGCTGTTATTAATGTTACGATAGAAGACAATTCCAGCTTTGATGATAAATTTATTGTTTTCGAAAAATCCAAATCAGCTTGGCATCTACCTTATTCTGATTTTATAGCTATTGATACAATTTCTACCAGTGGAAACATCATTATTCCCCAAAAAGAGGCTAATAGAAGACAGTATGCCATCGAAGGTATTTATCAAGATGAAAGGTCAGGACTATCCAACCCATTAGAAATTGAAATCATCTCATCCTCACCCTATCTAGGTGAGAATGCTTTTACCTCCCTTTCACCAACCTCTGTGAAATTAACCTGGCAAGATAGTAACCTAATAGAAAATAATAGGGCTCAAACCTATCATTTTGAGCTTAGCCTTTACAACTCTGAGTCTGGTGAATTACTTAGACATATCATTCTTCCTCCAAGTGAAACTGAATATATTCTTGAAAATCTCTCTCCTGATTTAAAGTATGAATTCACTCTCACAACATATAACTCTTATAATCTCATAGATCCAATTGCTTTTTCAATCCAAACTACAATAGAAAAAGCCGACGAATTCAATATTGCCTTAAATGATGGTGTAGATAAAACCAAAATTCTAACTGATCAGGAGTTAATTGTATACAATTCGTATCAATATGGTTCTCCAGGTTTAAGAGTATTTGATTTAAATACAAATTCTTTCGACTTAATCTATGATACAGGTGAAGACCCAACCGAATATGAAAATACCATCATTGAAAATTATTCGATTTCCGACGATCTGGAATTGATTGCTACCAACAGGTCTATTAACAATAATATAACTGGTGCTAAACAAAATTATTTATACGTAGTCGACAGGGTCTCTGAGACTCCCGTTTATTTTAAAATGCAAGGGACTGATAGCACCTATAATGATGAAACTCATTTGTTAGGTTTTATTTCCGATTCTGAGTTAATCTATATTTCTAATAACAATTATCAAAACAATGCTTTCAAAGTGTATAAATGGAACTTTCGAACAAATGAAACTGAAATTATTTTTAGACGACAAGAGTATTACTTAACATCATCTTACCTAGATAATGATAATAATATCTTTATTGGTACATTTGAAAGTTTTTTAGTATTGAATGAAGACGGTCAAGTTATTCAAGAAAATTACGATCCTACATTCGGGTATGTGAAAGAAATATCGGCTTCAACATTTCCAAACAGCTATAACATGAATATTGGTGATAGATTGTATCGATACAATTTGTCAACCAATGAAATCAAAAGGCTTGGAAATTTAAGTCGAATAAAAGAGTTTTTTGAAGTTTCTCAGTACAATTACATCATATGCCGAACTGAATATGAAGTGGTCTTTCTAGATCTTGATACTGGCACTCAAATTTATAAGATCAACGATTATGAACGACAAATTGAATTTCAAAATGGAGCATTCCTGCCAAATACAGATCAGGTTATATTTCAAGATGGAGGTAAAGTCAAAATTTTTGACCTTATAAGCACCTGGTTAACAACAAATTATAATTGTTGTTGAGGTGTCATATGGCCAGAGTCATTTAAGTGATTATATCACTTTGGGCATTTTAAATTTAAATGCTTGTTCTACCGCACCTGATTTGAACCGAAATAACATCAATGACCCTAAATCTGATTTTTTTGTTCCCGATAAACCACAGAACTCCCCCCCCCATCGCGCTTTCAATAGATCTTTTGATAACGAGCAAAAAAGAGCAGAAATTCTGAAGTCGCTATTTCGCCAAACCGGAAAGAAGATCCACATTGAGCCTGCATTCCGATGTGATTATGGCGAAAATATTACGGTGGGTGAGAACTTTTATGCGAACTTCAACTGTGTGATTCTGGATGCCGCAGAAGTGCGCATTGGAGACAACTGTTTTATGGGGCCTCAGGTTGGGATTTACACTTCTACTCATCCGCTGCATCCGGCAGAGAGAAATCGGGGATTGGAATCTGCGAAACCCGTTATTGTAGGGAATAATTGCTGGATTGGCGGACATGCCCCCATCAACCCGGGGGTAACCCTTGGAGATAATGTGGTGTTTGCCTCCGGAGCGGTTGTGACGTAATCTTTTACCGATAACGTCGTTATTGGCGGCAATCCGGGAAGAGTGCTGAAAGAGATTCTGGCAATCTGATAGGTCCCCATGGATTTCTTACACCAAGGGGACACGATCTGTTTATTGTAAATTATGCCTATACCCGGATTTCAGGCAATCGTTTTTCAATATGTTCCCTTTTTGATTCAAGCCAGGGCGGGAGAATCAACTTCTGACCGAGTTTGTCGGGATCCTCGTCTACGTCGTATCCAGGCCCATCCGTAGCAATTTCAAACAGTACTCCTCCAGGAGACCGAAAATAGACCGAGTGGAACCAGTGAC
>JBEPWP010000125.1:0-5596 GCA_041642355.1 Fodinibius sp.
GAATCATCACGCGAATACGTCCATCGTGATCGCTAGAATCCTGAAAATAGGAACGCACGCGATTTCGCAACCGCTTGGCTTTACCTATGTAAAGCAGCCGATCCTTTTTATCCTTAAACATGTATACCCCGGGCGAAAGCGGAAGATTATCAACCTTTTCCCGGACATCCACCTCAGCACTTTCATTTTCACTCATTGTTCAAATAAGAACTTTAAATTCTGCTGGTCAAAAAAATACCTGTAAACTTACTGATCCTAATGCTTGATTGGAAACTATAACTAACTACTTCATCCAAAATTATACAATGCAAGAACTTCGATCCCGCAGTTAAAATCATTAGTTTTGCAAAGCAAAAATAGCCTGCTACCAGATATCTCTCACGCCTATGAAACAGACTCAGACAGATCCCAATATTCAAATAATTTTTGAGGATGACGATATTCTTCTCATCGATAAACCGGCCGGTGTCCTTTCTCAGGAAGATCATACCGGTGATGCAGATGTATTAACACTCTGCAAGCAATATCTCAGCAGATCACAGGATAATCCTTTTCTGGGATTAATTCATCGTCTTGATCGCCCGGTAAGCGGACTCATGCTGCTGGCCAAAAATCGTAATACTGCCGACCAGCTTTCCAAGCAGATTCGTGATCGGACCCTGCAGAAAACATATTGGGCGGTAACCTCGGGCAAACCACCTCAAAATGGAGTATTAACGCATCATCTTTACAAAAACCGTGATACTAACATTGTTGAAGTTTTAACCGGGAATAACCAAAAAGGAAAACGAGCTGAACTCTCATTTGCCACATTAGAATCCTCCGATGATCTAAATTTACTATCTATACATCTGCAAACTGGACGCCCACACCAAATTCGTGTTCAGCTAGCTCATGAAGGGTATCCCATTTGGGGGGATTATAAATATGGGCAAAAGCAACGCGACGGCCGGTCTATGGCTTTACGTGCCGTGAAACTTGCTTTTAAACATCCGCAAACAAAACAGCACTTACAATTTGAAGTTGCTCCACCAAGCGAGCATCCCTGGATCCAATTCTCTATCGCCCATCAATAGCATATGAAACCCAATCAACTAAGCAAAACGGCTGCGTTTATTGCCATAAAATTTTATGGATTAACACAAAAAGATCATTTTCGATCCCTTTTTGATGACTCAGTAATCACTTTTTACGAGCGAATAGTACAGAATTTGCCTTCTCCACTGAATTACTATCATTACTGGCTTAAATTTAATTGGGTACGAAAATTATATATGGGATCTGAAGAACTGCTTCTTCCCGGGGATCTGCTCCATATTATCGCTCGAAAATATTATATCCGTCACTGCATAGAAAAGTTGACTGAAGATGGACATCAACAGATCATTGTTCTGGGAGCAGGCTTTGACGATTTAGCTTTTACTTATACACAAAAGGGATTTTCTTGCCTAGAGATTGATGTACCTCACATGGCAAAACACAAACAAGGGTTTTTAAATCAACATTATGTCGATAGCAAGCATCCTCAAATTATTAGCTCCTATTTGACCAATAGTCAATACGATTGCCCCAGCAATATAAATCTCGATCCAACTCAAAAAACCATTATTGTAGCCGAAGGTTTTTTTGACTACTTGCATACTGGACTTGTTCATAAAATTTTGAGGAAATTTAAGTCCCATTTAAATCAAAACCCGACACTCATCACTACCCATTTTGCTTTGGATGAGCTCCCCTTCTATCACCAGTGGTCATTTAAAACAGGCGTTAAAACGGTGGGCGAAGCTCTTAAACTTCACCTAAGTATTAGTGAATTCCAGGAACTACTCACAGAAAATGGATTTATGATTAATAGACTGTTAGATCGTCCCGTAATGACAAAACAACTCCAACAATTAACCGGCACCAAGCTTCCCTTGTTAAAAGGGTTTTATTTAATTCAAGCTAATTAACATTCTCATTTGGGGTTGAGAAATAAAATCCAAATTGGAACACAAAATTTATGGCCCGTGTTGATGTGGTAGATTATCAGCAATTCTAAAAGACATCTGCCAGATGAGCTAAAATATTATGAGTCGTAAATTGACCAAATCAGAGGCACTAGATCTTTTGACGCCCGTTGTTGACAACGAAGCTAGTGCCGAACAGCGCGAAGCCTTTCTGGCTTATATTGCCCAAGATAATGAGCTGAGACGAGAATATGAGTCAATGAAGCAGATTAAAGCTCTTGTTGAAGATCGGTATCCCTGTGCAAAAGCACCGGATTCGTTGAAAAAATTTTTATCAACATACGGTTCTTTAAATGATACTTCTGCTGATAATTCTCCTCCCATCTATGATATTCTCAATGAGAAAACAATTAGCCAGCAAGATCAGCTTGATGATTCTTTAGACCGCTCAATTGAACATTCCCAATGGTGGTATTATGCTGCCGCTGCTGTCCTCTTAGTTGCTTTCTCTTTATGGGGATTTTCAAATTTTAGTGATTCCACTATCGACAATCCCACTTATAATATTGAAGAGTATGCGTACCAACATTTTATGAAACACGATGGAAAGATGGTACCACCCACTATTTCAACAGCCAGTCTGGGATCTGCAGAGATTGAGTTGGCCCAGAATTATGATATTACAATGACAATTCCAGAATTGAACAAAGCTAATTTTAAGGGAGTCGTCTACGAAGAGTTTGTCCCTAATTTTAAAGCTCCCATGCTGGAATACTATATACCGACGGAGGATCAGTATATTTATATTTTTGCCTTCCCAATCAATAAAATAGAACAGTTTGGACAGCTCGTTCGCGATCAAGAAGCAGTAAAAACATGCACCAAATCACAAGATTTTCATATCCGTAATATCAACGGCAAACATGTCGTTTCCTGGAAATGGAATAATATCTGGTATTCAGCGATATCCAATCACGATGGAAGTACTCTTGCATCTCTGGTAAAACCACTCAACTATGATCCTACTAATCAGTAGGTATTCCTAAAAACGAAGGCTGGCGGTCAGTACCGGTGCAACTTTATCATCTACTACAGCGGGAGTTACATTAATTGAGAAGTTCCGCCCACCAGAATTATATTCCTCTACAGAAGCATTTAAGCTTATTATGTTATAAATAAATCCCGCCAAAATAAGCCCTTCTCCGATTAACATTTTGGTATCTATAAGAGAAATTTTTTCATTATCTACATTCAAAGTGTTGGCAAAACGCTGGCCAAAAATCTCACGCGTAGCATCTATCATCAACAGTGCACCAACGGTCCTGGCTCCCATTCCAATTACACCGCGGGGATAATCTTCGGCATAAAAATTACCGGTCGAAGCCCCAGCAACAATACCATATAACGTAAGATAGGCTCCTGTTTTTTGGATGGTGTTATTATCAAAAAGCGCTACAGCAGTGACGCCCGTCCCAATAGATATAACCGTATTTGTTAAAGCGATACTGCGGGCCTTGGATATAGTTTTCTGTTGTCCACTGGTAAAGGGACGATTAATATCCACTTCACTTTGAGAATATCCGACTGATGAAATCCCAAATAATAAAACAATAATAAGAATTATTTTTCGCATAAGGCCGAATATGAAAAGGAATAGATAAATAAAAAAATCCTGCCCGGAATAATTTCCAAACAGGATTCAAGAACATTCATTAAAGCTTGGTTATTATTAAGCTGCCTCTGGTTGTATTTTTTTACTGTACAGTATGGTGTCGGATACACCCAGAGCATCTCCTACCCTTCCGATCATCAGAAAAGTAGTAATAATGGCATTGGCCTCCAGCAGCTGACCATTATCCCAGTGACTTCTAAGATATTCCCAGAGTTCATCACTGACATCATTGGCATCTTTTGCAATTTGTTCGACAAGTTCAAAAAGCGCCCGTTCTCCATCAGTAAAATGAGGACTGGTTTGCCAGAGTGAGTTTGCCACATCACCGATTTTTTCTGAGGGTACGCCCAGTTCTTCGGCAATAATCGCATGAGCACCATAGCTATAGGAACACTGAATGGAGCGCAAGGTTTTAAGAATTAAGAGTTCCTTAAATCCCCAATCCAACCGTCCGGGTCCCAGCGCCTGGATCATAAAATCAGTAATTGATCGACACATACTCGGATTATTGGCTAGTGCTTTAACCAAATTAGGGATATGACCGAACTTATCTATGGTTTTCACCATTACTTCATCGAGTGAGTCATCCATCTCGTCGCGTTCTAACAATTTAGTAGCCGGCATAGTAGTATTCTTTTATGTGATAATTTATCAGTTTATCCAAGCGATTATTCGCCCTTTGCCATAAAATGCTCAAGGTGTTGCTTTGCGGCAGGTGAACTTGGTGGCTCCTCATTAAAAAGCACTGGATCATGCCCGTGAAATGCGTCTTCAAGTTCCACGCCCATGGCATCCCCAAACTTGCTCACCTGAATATAAGCTCCAATCGTAGTCAGTATTTCAATAACCTGACCATCATCGTAATGCTCTTTTACGCGCTTCCAGACATCCGCGGGAATACCTTCCGGATTGGTTACTACATGAGCACATAAATCCAGGATGGCAACCTCTTTTTCATTATAATGAGGACTATCACGATATTCTACGCCCACAATATCCTGCTGCTTTTCTTTTGAGACTCCAAGCTTGCTGCTCACCGCTTCGTGCTGAGTTACACAGTACAGGCAGTCTCCCATCTTAGTCGCTTTTAAAATGAGCAGCTCTTTGGTCACCCAATCCACTTCTCCATCTTTGAGAATCTCGAAAAAGATCTCCCACATCTTTTCTCCAATCTCCGGTGCATTACCGGTGATCTGAAAAATATTGAGTACCATATCAAAGCGGGCCTCCGCCTTGTCGTACACTTTTTTAGTAACTTCATCAGCCTCTTCGGGCTTGATGTATGGTAGTTGTGCCATAAACAGTCCTCCATTAAGTTAGGTTTATATTGAACCATTCGGTCCTAAACACGGTAAAAAAATTATTTGAGTCCTATAAGAATGACATCAATTATTTGATTCAACTCTTCGGTTGTTGAGCCTGATTTAGCCATTGCCAACAATCCACTTCGACTGCTTACTAAATACTTAGCTATTGTATGTGGATCTTTATTCGAAGGAATATCTCCCTCCTTTTGAGCTCGTTTAATTGCTTTGTAAAATATTTTTTCAAACTGTTGTGCCCCATCAGATACAATTTTTCCAATTTCTTGATCGAATGGAGCTTTCGCACTTGCCGAATTCATTATTAAACAACCTCGGCGCCCCTTTGGAGTGTTGGCTTTTCGAGAAATGCTCACAAATAGATCCTCCAGAAAATCCATTGCCGAAACAGCTTTATCCAAATCTGCCAAAAGCTTTTTGCTAACCTGATTTCGATATTGATGCAAACACTGTTGATAAAGCTGTTTTTTGTTACCAAAACTCTGATAGAAGCTACTTTTGGAAAGCTCCATGACATCCAGTAAATCGCTCAGTGAGGTTGCATCATAACCATTAGACCAAAACAACTCCATGGCTTCATCCAGAGCCTGATCGGGATCAAATTCTAGAGGTCGTGCCATAAATTATTTTACGTCAGATTTTCCATTTTTTAA
>JBEPWP010000126.1:0-5592 GCA_041642355.1 Fodinibius sp.
GAAGCCCAGCAGCTTTGGGAAAAACTTCTCCAGCGACCCGACTATATTGAACTTCTGAAAACTGAGTTGGGCGTAAAATCCATTTTACAAGAACGCTCTTCTAATAATAGTTCCACCTCAGCCAAGGAAAGTAGTATCATTTATTCCATTCAGAAATCATGGAAATGGATGGCAGCCGCTGCGGCAGTTGCACTGTTAGTTGTATCTGTTAACTTCTTTCAACTTGATACAAACAAGTCCATACAAAGTGAAGTACCCAGCCAATTTAACTTGGCCGAGCACTTATCTTCTGCCGAGGTATTTCGCAGCCAAAAAACAGAAACTCTCCCGGCCGATTCACTACTAAACCAAGGCTTTGAAGCTGCACTTTCCGGAGATATTTCACAGGCTATAGCCAACTATGATAAAATTATTAACAAATACAATACTGAGCCGGCCGCAACAAAAGCATACCTAAATAAAGGTATCATAGAATACAATAGTGGTAACTTTGGAAAATCAATTGAATCATTCCAAGCAGTCATTCAAAGAGACACCGAAAGAGCGGTTTTAAAAGAAAAGGCCTATTGGTATATGGGTAATGCCTATATCAATATTGAGCAAATGGAAAAAGCACGAGAAGCTATACACAAAGTCTTTTCGATGGATGGTATTTATCGTAAACCTTCGTTTAGACTTCTTAAAAAGCTAGATAATGAGTTGGGCAATGTAGATGTTGATAACTATGAAGAGCAGATGAAAGAAGGACAATAAGCTTTCGATACTTTGCAAATAATGAGTTAATTTACTTGCCGTAAAAGCCGGTTAACTCATTCCATACTTATTTTGCAAAACCCACTATTAGACGCTTCTGATAATGACCAAGAGTTTGAACGCACCTTGCGTCCAACACGTATCAGCGAGTTTATTGGACAAAAGAAAGTGATTCAAAACCTTTCGGTTTTTATTAAAGCCGCACAAAAGCGTGACGAGGCTTTGGATCATGTAATCCTATCAGGACCTCCAGGGTTGGGTAAAACCACGCTGGCTCATATCATTGCAAATGAGATGGGTGTTCAAATCAAACCCACTACGGGGCCTGTTCTTGAAAAGCCGGGAGATCTTGCCGGTATGCTTACCAATCTTGAAGAGGGGGATGTCCTTTTTATTGATGAAATCCACCGGCTAAACCCAGTCGTTGAGGAATATCTATATTCAGCTATGGAAGATTACCAGCTCGATATTGTTATCGATTCGGGCCCGAATGCACGCAGTATCCAAATTGAACTTAACCGCTTTACGTTGGTCGGGGCAACCACCCGGAAGGGGCTTCTCACCGCACCACTACGTGCCCGCTTTGGCATCGACATGCGGCTAGATTACTACGATGTTGAGCTACTGCAACGCATTGCACTCCGTACGGCCAGCATTTTGAATATGGGGATTACCGATACTGGGGCACACGAAATTGCGCGCCGCAGTCGTGGTACACCTCGAATTGTCAACAAACTATTACGAAGAACCCGCGATTTTGCCCAAGTAAAAGATATGGATACTATTAACGATGAGATTGCTGACACAGCACTCAATGCGCTCGATGTTGACCAAAATGGGCTGGACGAAATGGATATTCGAATTTTAAAAGCCATTATTGAAAATTACGATGGAGGTCCGGTAGGGTTGGGCACACTGGGCGTTGCAGTAGGAGAAGATAAAGGTACGATCGAAGAAGTTTACGAGCCTTATTTAATTAAGGAGGGATTCCTGCAACGAACTCCAAAAGGACGTATAGCTACCCGCCAAGCTTTTAAATATTTAGGGGTAACTCCTGACAACAAAAAGGGGGATTCACTTAATTAGATTTAAATAAAAATTTCCTAAAAACAATTGAGTATATGTTATAGTTCATTAATAACATTAGATAATTCAAACATAAATATTTACTATTTTAGGGAACCAATCAGCAGGTTTATGTGATTAAAGGGGTATCACAATCCTTAATTAATCACATATAACAATGGAAATAACAACTCACAATTCTTTACTGAAACTAAGAGCATTTCTGTTCAAAAGTTTTATTGCCACTCTATTAGTTTTTACACTGCAAGCATGCGGTGATGATGACGACGATAACGGGCCAACTGATCCCCCTAGTGAAACCGGAAATATTGTAGAGGTTGCTCAATCCAATGATGATTTCAGTGATCTAGTATCTGCACTAAGCGATGCTGATCTTGTTTCGACATTGGAAGGTGATGGACCATTCACCGTTTTTGCTCCTACCAATGACGCTTTTGCTAACCTTGGTGTCGATTTATCTACACTTTCAACTGATCAATTAGTAGAAGTTCTCAGTTATCATGTATTAGATGGTAACATCGCGTCGGGTGATCTTACTCCACCACAGTCAGCCGAAGCCCTTGACGGAGGGGATCTTTTTATTACTTCTGCTGACGGCAATGTTATCATTAATGATAATGCAACGGTAGTTAATGCCGATGTAGAAGCTTCTAACGGTGTCATTCATGCTATTGACCAAGTTTTACTACCTGATGGATATCTTGATGTAGTCGGACTGGTTTCTAAGCGATATAATTTGCAGTCGCTGGAAGATGCTGTAATAAGTGCCGGATTGGCCGAAACGCTGCAAAACAAGGAAGCAAGCTATACAGTATTTGCTCCTTCAAACGCAGCATTCAGCGAAGTCGATTTATCCGGACTGTCTGAGCAAGAAATTCAGGATATCTTGACATACCATGTCCTTCCAAATGAAGTCCTCTCCGGAGACCTTCAAGCAGCTCAGATCGTAGAAACAGTTAACGGAACTGAGTTAACTATCGAGGCCGCTGACGGCACAGTAACACTTACTGATAACTCCGGACAAATGTATGAAGTTACGGAAGCAGATATTCAAGGTACCAATGGCGTTGTTCATATTATTGACGGTGTATTGAATCCAAATCCGAATATCGTTGATGTAGCAACTGATGACGGTAACTTTACGATATTGGTAGACGCTCTCGTACAAACAGGATTAGCTGAAGATCTGCAAGGTGCTGGACCATTTACCGTTTTTGCACCTACTGATGATGCTTTTTCTGGAGTTGACTTACCTGAAGATAATGATCAGCTTGCTGACATTCTACAGTACCATGTCGTATCAGGAAATATAGAATCAGGTGATCTTATGCCGCCTCAAACGGCTGAGGCTTTAGCAGGTGGTAATTTATTTGTAACTGCAGAAAATGGCGATATTATTATAAATAATAATGCTACGGTTACCACGCCCGATGTTGGAGCCTCCAACGGTACTATTCATGTAATAAACCAAGTATTACTACCTAACCAATTCTTGGATATTGTACAGATTGCCCAAAAAGATTTCAATCTGACCTCGTTGGTAACGGCATTAAGCAATGCTAATTTGGTTAGTACGCTAAAAGGAGACGGCCCATTTACGGTATTCGCTCCTACTAATGCCGCTTTTGAAGAAGCCAGCAGTACTATTGAGTCGTTAACTGAAAATCAAGTAGCGGAAGTCTTGCAATACCATGCGGCTGCCGCAAATCTGCTGGCCGGTAACCTTTCTGATGGCCAAACCATCACAACCGTTCAGGGAGAAGATATCACTGTTAATATCGATGGTGAAGGAAACGTTACCCTAAACGGGTCCGTCAATGTTGTTGAAGTAAATCGTGAGGGTACGAATGGTGTCGTTCACATCATTGACAGTGTACTCGTACCGCCAAGCTTCAACTAATGTCGTTTCGTTAATAATTACCATATAAATATTTTAAAGCCGTACTCCCTAAAAGAGTGCGGCTTTTTCTTTTGATAGATCATTCTGCATAATTATACAGATTTTTGTAGCTTCAAGGCTTCTTAATAATCACTATTTACACGAACTTTTTTACTCAAATGAAAAACCTTTTCACTTCCGAATCTGTATCAGAAGGTCACCCCGATAAAGTCGCTGATCAAATCTCTGATTCCATCCTCGATGCTATGCTCGAACAAGATCCCGACTCACGCGTAGCTGTCGAGACATTGGTTACAACGGGACTTGCCGTTATCTCTGGTGAAGTTACCACAGATGCCTATGTGGATGTCCAGGAGTTAACCCGCGATGTCATCAGAAATATCGGTTACACCAAAAATTCATATCGTTTTGATTCGGAATCATGTGGCGTTTTGACAACCATCCACCAACAGAGTCCGGATATTGCGCAAGGCGTTGATGAAGGAAAGGACAAAAAAATGGGGGCCGGCGACCAAGGTATGATGTTTGGCTACGCTACAAATGAAACAGATACTTACATGCCGATGACGCTGCAGTATTCCCATGATCTACTTCGCGAGCTGGCGCATATCCGCAAAGAGACCGCTCTGCTTCCATATCTTGCACCCGACAGCAAGAGCCAAGTTACCGTTGAATATGATGATGACGGCAATCCCCAAAGAGTAGATACTATTGTTATTTCTACGCAACATGACGAAGGGGTTGATCAAGCTAAAATCAAAGAGGATTTAAAGAAGCATCTCATTCCAAAAGTTATCTCAGAAGAATTGATGGATGCGGAAACTATTTTTCACGTAAATCCCACCGGAAAATTTGTAATTGGTGGCCCACACGGAGACACCGGCCTTACAGGACGTAAAATTATTGTTGATACATATGGCGGACGTGGCGCACACGGCGGTGGAGCATTCTCCGGAAAAGACCCCTCGAAAGTAGATCGCAGCGCGGCCTATGCTTCACGACATATTGCTAAGAATGTGGTTGCCGCTGATCTTGCCGAAGAGTGTTTAATACAGCTTGCTTACGCAATTGGTATTCCCGAACCCGTTTCTATTAACGTGAACACTTATGGCACAGGAAAAGTTAACGATGCCGAATTGGCTCAAGCGATTAAACAGACTTTTGACCTGACCCCCTCGGGAATTATTAGTCGTTTTAACCTGAAGCGACCTATTTATTCCAAAACAGCTGCATACGGACACTTTGGTCGTAACGAGTTTCCCTGGGAGAAGCTGGACTATACCGACAAGCTAACAAATGCTCTGTAAAAGTCGGGGACTAAGCTTTTACAATCACTACTAAATTACAAAAAAAGAGACATCTCTATGTGGGATGTCTCTTTTTGTTTTAAGTAAGGATAATGGAGAAATCTCTTATCCGTTAAGCATATCTTGCAGTGCGTCTTTTGCTCTATCCATTAATCCCTGATTGGCCGCTTCTTGCAATGCTTTTTCTAATACGGGTTTAAGTATTTGCTCAATCGTCTGCTCCATGGTATTGTTACCACTTCGTCCAATTCCCTCCATTTCTATTTCAGAAAATTCAGCCTTTACGGATTGCTCACCACCGATATCAGTGGCTAACGTAACCTGTCCATCTTCTACGATCAGATAATCAACTATAAGATTTGTATCTGATGAAGACGAACCTCCCATGTTACTAGTCAGTGCATCAAAGTTATTACCGACAGTTTTCTGCTCAAAATAAAGTTCTGGTTTTTGAACTCGTATTTCTTCAACAAAAACAGTGTCCGAAAGGAGTGATGTAACCTTCATTTTGATAGAAATCTCTTGCAGCTTGGCGGCTGGTTTATC
>JBEPWP010000127.1:0-5590 GCA_041642355.1 Fodinibius sp.
CAGCGTATAAAGACAAGTCTTATCAACTATTAAAATTAATTGTTAGATAACTGCTGCAAAGCATATTCATTCTGCGTCTGTGAGTCAATATATAATACAAATAAAAAAAGGGCTCCGATTACTCGGAGCCCTTTTAATTTAATACTTACCGTAAAACGATAAGATAAGTTTTTCTTAGTTCTAGTTTACAGAACTTGCATAATCTGCATCCCAGAAAAGCAATGTGGTTTTTTCATCACCGCCAATCGATTGAGAGGCTGTTTCCCAGTTAGATTGATTAAGATTTTGCTCATCAACAGGATAAACAAAACGCGTTGGGATTTCATCCTCTGAATCTACAGCTGGGTTATCAGCATAGTACCATGTTGGGTGATCTAATCGCCGCCAATCGGTCCATGCTTGTAGTCCCTGCATATACAATCCTAACCATTTCTGTTCAGCAATCGCTTTTAACTGATCTTGCTCTGATCCAGCTACTGGATAAGAAGCATCAATTGTCAAATAATCAGCGATTTGGTTAGGAGTTATGCTAGTATCACTGGAGGCGTTGCTCCAATACTCCATATCAGCAGTTATGGCATTATTATAATGTTGTTCTGCTGTTAACAAACCAGCAACAGTCCAATTACGAGCAGCAGCTTCAGCACGAATAAATTCCACCTCGGCATACTCTAAAAGCATACCTTCAAAATCATTATCAATTAAAGGACCTTTGATATGGGAAAAGTCAATATAGTCATTTGAATCTCCATATAACCCACCTTGATATTGAGGGTTATCTATATCGTCTGACGTTGTATCAACTTTTGTAAATTGTATGGCACGACGCGGATCATTAAAATTGTTCATCATATCGATCAGCGTATTTGCCGCCACAAAGTCATTACGACCTGTGTTAATTACATCTTCCCAAACAGGATTTCTATTAGGTGGAGTGGAACTAAACTGCAATGCCAAATTATCGTTATTCGACTGAAAAGCATTGGGAGATGCCTCATTAATTGCAGCTTCGGCTACCGATGGTTGTACATCAGAAAGCTGAATTGCCATACGCATTTTAAGCGAGTTAGCAAACTTAACCCATCCTTCAATATTGCCTGCATAGAATAAATCAGAAACATCGCTGAAACCCGGAGTATCCGCATTAACAGCTGTATTCAGATCATTGATGGCCGAATCAAGACGATCCATTAAATCAGAATATATATCTTCCTGTGTATCATAAGCAGGTGAAACATTATCAGAATCAAGTGCTTCAGTATATGGTATATCCCCAAAAACAGTTACCAATTGGTGATACCCCATGACTTTAACAACTTCAATCTGTGCTTGTTTAACAGTTTTCTCTTCATCAGGAGTAAATTCCTCCTCACTTACGAGAGTAGAAGCTTCGTCTAAGTCTAGTATTACATCGCGATAAATTTCACTCCAATAATTGGAAGGAATTGATCGGCCCGACAAATCGTACTGCGATTCGCTTGGATACGAAGTTGCTGCCCAATATTGGGCCATAAACTTAAACATGTTAATATTATAATCAACACTTGTATTCAACGTTCCCAAACTAACGAGAGCGTTGGAAAACAAGGGTTCTGCTGTTACTTCAGATGCGGCTTTGGGATCCTCATTTAAACTAGTCAGATCATCCTCGCACGAACTGAGTACCAGTGCAAATACTAGTAAAGGTAATAAGAGTTTTCTCATGGTATTCAATCCTAAAATTCTAGTTTCAAGTTAAACGTGAAATTACGTGTAGATGGATAAGCACCACCTTGGTAACCTTGCACGTTACCTGCAACAATTCCTTGCTCAGGATCGGCGTGTGGCAGGTTCTTATGGATAATCCACAAGTTTCTACCGATGGCAGAAACAGAGGCGCCTTTAATTGGACCTACTTTATCTAAGAGGTTTTGAGGAAGGTTATAAGTCAATCCCACTTCTCTCAATTTAACATAACTACCATCATAGATATACTGTGCGGCAGGGTTATTACCCCAATAATAGGCACCGTAATAAGCTCCAGCAAAAGCTGCAATATCATTTTTAGAGCCATCTGCATTGTAACCATCCAGAATTACACCGCCACCTTCAGACACAGGATCACGCTTGGGATTGCCCATGCTATTATTTTCAGCAGTTATCGGATATAATCCGGTTCCTCGTCCATAATACTGATCAAGTGAGAAGATATCTCCTCCCCATCGAACATCAACCAAAACGTTAAGCGACCAGCTTTTATAATTCAGACGATTTGAAATACCACCAGTCCAATCAGGATTCATATCCCCGATTATATTATTGGACGATGATGTCATCACATAGTAACCATCTTCATCAATAAGACGCTTGCCCCCGTTTGTACTCCAGGGCTCTCCATCAAGATTTACGAAGTCAGTACCACGTATTGCACCATAAGCTTCACCCAATGCAGCACTTATTGTCACACCACCCTGTGGTGAGGCTAGCTGGTAATTGGTAACTCCCGGAGCAAGCTCTTTTACTTCGTTGATGTTCTTACTCCAGTTCACATTCATTGTCCAAGTAAAATCACGGTTTGTAACTGGACGTAGTGTTGACGAAACTTCCCACCCACGATTTACAACACTACCAGCATTTACAAACTTGGTTGAATAACCGGTAGATCGAGAAACCTCAGTAGCAAGAATCTGATCAGTAGTGTTTTGGTCGTAATAGTTTACGTCCAACGTCGCACGATCATTAAACACACCTAACTGAACTCCAACTTCCCAACTCTTAGTCCGTTCTGGCTTCAAGTTAGGATTATTCTTTGTACTTGGAATTGTATAAAGTCCAGTTGAACCAAAGTTTGATGGGCGGTCATAGTTATCTTTAAGACTATGTGGAGGAGCTGTATTACCTACCTCTGCCCAACTTCCACGTATCTTACCAAACGATAACCATTCAGCGTCGACGAACTCACTAAAAGTAAATCCGGCCGAAACCGAAGGATAGTAGTATACGTTTTCACCATCAGGCAAGCTTGATGATTCATCTCTACGTCCGGTTGCTTCTAAATTAAAAAAGCCACCATAGTTTAGATTAAAACTGGCAAAATAACCGTCCACTGCAAGCTCTTCATCTGTTTCATTTGGAAACTGAATAGGGCTCGCTGAATTATTCAACGAATAGATGCCAGGAACAAGAAGTCCTCCATTTGTTTCAGCTGTAATGCCAATACTATGGTTACGACGTAAATTCATTCCAACCACACCACTAACACGAACATCTTCGTTTAGCTGTTTTTGATAATTGGCAAGAAGGTCGTAATTGAATTCAGAAAACTCCTGAGCTCTCCGGTGATATCCTGCATAGTCTGAACCATGCCCAATGCTACCAACATTGTTTCGCTCTTCAATCAGCTGGGTATAACTATCAATACTGATACGCCCAGTTAAACTCAACCAATCCATAACTTGATAGTTGGCTTCAACATTACCAAAATAACGGTCGCGTTCATCCGTAGAGAAGTTTTCGTATCGATCCCAGTACGGGTTATTCCAATAAATTGGAGAACCCCCTAGATCACCTTGGCTCCAATTCCAAGTCTCATTCGTGCGATTTCGAAAATAAGCACTTTTTTGAGCTTCAAGATCAACAGAAGTATTCCACCACTGTCGGTATAGGCTCATCATAGTACTATAACCACGAGCAGGTCGAGCATGTCCTGAAGTTTGAGAATATTGTATCTTACCAGATACAGAGAGTTTATCACTTACATCATATCCAGCAGAAAAATTCAACTTGTTTTTATCAAGCTTCGCGTTTGGAACAATGCCAGTCGTATTGGTTTGGTTATATCCCATGTTATAGTATCCACCTTCAAAACCACCATCAATTTGGATACTATTGGTAAAGTCTGTTCCAGTTTCAAAGAAATCCACTGGTCTATTATTGGGAGCTACCCAAGGAGTAGGAGTCATAAAGTTAGGACCTCCTTCTACAAAAGCATCCCATTGATACACTTCCTGTCCTTCGAATTTAGGACCATAAGATCCATCATCCCAAGGATTACCAATGACTTCGTCCGTACCATCCCCATTAATGTCAATAGTTCCAAAAGAAGGTACATATCCACCGCCATATAGTTCTTGGTTATCAATGAATGTGTTTTTATTAATCTTTTGGATGGTAGCACTCGAGTTGAATGTTACCTGAACAGGACGACTTCCAGACTTACCACCTTTGGTTTCAATTACAATTGCTCCGTTCGATGCACGAGAACCATATAGCGCTGCCGCAGCAGGTCCTTTTAGCACGTTAACAGAAGCAATATTATCTGGGTTTACATCCACACCGGTATTTCCATAATCATAACCAGCAAAACCAGCTTCTGTACTTGCATCATTGAATTCTTGGTTTGCATAAGGCACACCGTCAACAACGAAAAGTACTTGGTTATTTCCAGAAATAGACTTGTATCCACGCATCACAATGTTGGTGGAACCACCCATTCCATTAGACTGGCTAACTTTAAGACCGGCCACACGACCACTTAAAGATGCCGCAAAATTATCACTTCGATTTTCAGCAACAATATCACCATCTACCTTCTGTGCTGAATAGGGTAGATCATTCATACTTTGCTCCACACCGTAAGCCGTGACAACAACATCTTCGAGTTGTTGTGTTGACGAAGTGAGTGCAATGTCTAGTGTTACTGTTGATTGGTCAACCGTAACCTCTTGCTCAAACGTATTATACCCAACGAAGCTGGCGCGAACGGTATATGTACCGTAGTCGACCCCTTCGATCGTAAACTCTCCCTGTGCGTTGGTAGCAGCCCCTCGCTGCAACTCAACCACATAGACATTTACACTAGGTAATGTTTCGCCTGAACTTTGGTCGGTTACTGTACCTGTTATTGTCCCGGACTGCGCAAAGGCAGTAGCGGAAAATATCAGGCATAACGTATATAGAGATAGTAGTTTTTTTACCATAGCCCTGGTTTAATTTTTAATTGTAATTTACATATAAGAAGAGAGTGCTAAGCGAAACTCAACACTCTCTCTTAATGGTTTTTAACCACTCTTCTATATATGTAAAATTGTGCAAACAAAAAAATATTGGGGTACTAATTCACGTTATATTTGATTGTTGTGAGTATAGACTATTTAATATTTGCCATATCTCATTGCTGAAGAATATGTTACAACGATATATAACTACATTTTTTTCTTCTGCATTTACAAAATTTTAGTAGTTATCCCTAGAAACCCTTAAAAACTTAACTGTTACTAAATTCAATACCTGTGGCTTCCCAAGGTGTTTTTTGTATAATTTTAGCCTTGGCTTTTCAAAAAAATAAATTGTAGGAGCAAAAATATTCCCACATATTTATAAGGGTAAACCCTATATGCAAAAGGTGCCAAACTTAATTTAGTCCGGCGCTTAAAAAAATACACTGTATTTATATTATTGTTGTTGCTATCAGTTTGAATAAAAATTCTAATTATCCAAGCCAACCTTCCCGGTCCAAACTCCGATATTGAATGGCTTCAGCAATATGATTGGATTGAATATTTTCTGAGCGTTCAAGATCTGCTATGGTTCGAGAAACTTTTAGAATGCG
>JBEPWP010000128.1:0-5576 GCA_041642355.1 Fodinibius sp.
GCGTGACGCAAGTGAGGAATTACGATACTACCTCCTACTACCAACGCCACATTCAATGCATCAACAATTTCATCTTTTGAAAAACCACTTTTCGCACACTGTTCCAAATGATAATCAATACAATCATTACATCGCAATACTGCCGAGGCCACTAATCCCAATAGTTCTTTCGTCTGGGCGGGCAAAGCACCATCCTTGTATGTGTTATTATCAAGATTAAAAAAGCGCTTAATTCCCAAGTGATCTAAATCAAAGACCTTTTCATTAGCCTCTTCTCGTTCCTTTCGAAATTGTTCCAGTCGATTGCTTTCTATTTTGCTCATCCTTTTACTACATTCTATTTGAAAAAAGAGATGTTAAGATACGACATATTCTCAGGAAGTTTAATGATAATTCTAAGCAGACGGCAAATACCTCATTACCACTGTGAGTAGTAAAAAGTCACATCCAAAACATAAACTGGTTGTTCTGGGCGATAGCGTTAGTCAGGGATTCCAAAATGGTGGCATATACCGTACTGACCTAAACTTCCCCAATTTTTTACGCCAGTGCTGGGAACCTGAACCTGATTTTGAACAGCCTCTTTTTACCGCACAAGCTGGTATTCCACTAAACCTCGAAGTACTGGCTCGCGGTCTTTCGGATGAATTCGGGAATTCTATTGAATGGGATGAATATCTGCCCGCCATTAGTCACCTGTATTCTACCTTACGTCGTGTAAAACGTTATTGGGAAGGAAAAATAAAACCCCTAAAGCAGGAGCGGGAAATCCCTTATCATAACCAATCGGTTTGGGGATTTGCAATGAACGATGCATGGATGATTACTGAACAAAACAGCCGCGAGCATATTGAAACCCAACCCGAGACTTTCTCTGTATTTGATATGCTTCCCGATCACGCCATGTATGTTACCGCACGGCTGGTTTTGAATCCTTCTTTTAAGAAAAAATTTAATCAATTTACTCAGCTTGATAACGTCAATCACTTACAAAAAAATGGTGGAATCGAAAACTTGATCGTTACGATGGGCCATAATAATGTAATTGGGGCCGTATCAGATCTAAAATATGTACTTACCGAGGAGGAGGACTTGGGAAAATTTCCCACGGAAAGAGATTATACGGTCTATCGCCCCGAACATTTTGAACAGGAGTTCCGCAAGCTTGCCGAAAAAGTCAGTAACATTGGTGCTGAGCGTATCATTACTCAAACTATTCCCTACGTAACCATCCCCCCAGTTTCGCGCGGCGTTAATGCTGATAAATCACGTAAAGGACATACTGGCTATTTTGATTATTACACGCGCTTTTGGATTTGGGATGCCGATTTTAACCCCGATAAACATCCCCATCTTACCAAAGATCAAGCCATTTCGCTTGATCAACATGTTGACGAATATAACACGATTATCCGCGAGGTGGCCGATGAATATGGTTGGATTACCGTACCATTAAATAGATATGTGAGCGGTATTGCACGGCGCAGACTCGGTAATAAAATGCGGCTCCCCTATCCCAAAGAATTCTGCAAAGCTATGAAGGATAATCCCAATACCAACCACCTTGTGGATGACAACGAGAACCCCAAACTCAGTACCGATTACATACGCATCGACCGTGGTTCCGGCAACGTTTATAAAGGTGGAATTTTTAGCTTAGACGGTATTCATCCCACCACTATTGGCTATGGACTCATCGCACATCTATATAAACACACTATGGAACAGCATGGCATTTCTTTTGACAAACCACTCGATTGGGAATATATCATCAAAAGTGATACGCTCGTTACTGATCCGCCCTTCATTCTTGTTGAACTGCGAAAGTTTTTACGCTTCCTCTCACTTGGAAGACAGGAAAAGCTATCAACGGTCAGCAGTGGAGTACTAAACCAGCTTATGGACATGTTTTCCGATCGGGATTAATTTTAACAAAAAAAGCCCGAAGGTACCTCCGGGCTTAAATCATTTCTGAAACGTAAACTAAATATCAATCTTAATACCACCCATAAATGTTTGGGGCAACCCGGGTCGTAATCCGGCCGGACGTCTTGAGACGATATATGTTACATCAGTAATATTACGCATGTTGGCAAAAACCGTAGCCATATCGTTAATTTGATAAGAAGCTGAACCATCAAATCGCAGATAAGCATCAGTGCTTTCACTGTCTTGAATATCTCCTGAGCCCGCTACCGTACGCATTGCACTTGTTGTATAAGCATCTAGATTAAGTGTAAAACCTCCTTTTTCAATACCAATATTCCCGTTTAATTGATGCTTTGGCAAATAGGGCAGCTCATCCCCTTCTTCAACCGTGCCCCAGGTATCACTTTCAAAAGCATTCTGAAAATTAGTATCTGTAAAAGTATAACTTATTGATATCGGCAAATCCAAATCACTTTTTTCAGCTAGCAGATTATGTGTCAACGAAAATTCTACTCCTTTCACATTGATTTCTCCAGCATTAAATTGCTCCGTCGTTCCACTTCCGCCGCCGGCTGCCAGATCATTCCCTAATAAATTGCTATAGTCATTGAAGAACGCAACCAACTCAACATTAAATACCTCCGTAGAATACCGACTTCCTAACTCATAATTAATACTTTCTTCAGCATCCGTTTGATCGTCAGCCGAAGGCCCTGGAGGAGTAAATCCTTTGTGAATACCCCCAAACAGATTTAACTTTTTAGAAACTGCGTAATTGATTCCAACACCTGGAACTAATACGTCCAACGTAGTTTCATTAACGGCTAAATTAGAACCAGACCTGTCAGGATCATTACTTCCAAAATTCTTCCGTTTCATCTCAATATGCTCATACCGTAATCCAGGTGTAACAATCCAATTGCCAAAGCTTATCTCATCCTGAATGTACAGTGCCAAAGCATTGGCTGATTCAATTCTATTACTTTCTGTACCAGGCTCACCCTGTGAGGTTTGAACCATCACCCCTTCCTGCATGCGATAGCCATTTACCCATTGGTAGCGATCCATTTCATCCTGATGATATCGTGCCCCAACCTCTAATTGAGATTCCAAATCCCCGACATTAAAGTGATAATTCAGCGCTGTTTGAATACCTTGTGAATAATAAGCCCGGTTATTGTTTTTTAAGCTGAGGGCATCATCACTGCTGGTCGTTCCCGTTATAACATTATATGAACTTTCATGCTGTTGCGGATTAGCAAGCAGCTTACTGATCCCAACACCGTTCACATTATCGAGCTTATACCAGTTTCTATTGAATTCGTTATAATATGCCGTCGTAGTCAAATCCAGTTTATCAGAAAACATGGCAAAGTGCCGTATTTGAAACTGCTTATGATCGGCATCCATTTCATCTACTTGGGAAGCAGCATAACGGCGATAGGGAGTACGATCAAAATCATTTTCAGTCAAGCCTAGGTAGGTCTCATTCGATATCTCATCATAATAACCCGCCTTGAACTCTACTTTTTGGAATACTTTTGCTTGGGGATTGGTGCGAAACATTACCTTTGCTAAAAAATCTTTGGTATCAAAACCCGTATTACCCCCTCCGTCAAGATTTTTGAACCCATCATTAGCCATCTGATAGGTTTCAAACATATATCCAAAGTTTTTATGTGTATTCCCAACGGTAGCATGGACTTTACGCATACTTGTTTCTCCAAGGGTTAAATCAATATTCGCAGAAAGATCTGAAGGAATGGGGGTTGATCGGTAGTTAATGGCTCCACCATTTGTATTGGGTCCATATTTAATCTGCGATGAACCTTTGCGAACCTCAAAACTACTCATTCGTCCGGCTGTTGGTGTGTAGTAAGCCGCTGGTGCTGCGTAGGGGGCCGGAGCAATCAACACTCCATCTTCCATCAATGTTACCTTTGAACTTCGTGACGTTCCCGTGCCCCGCAAACCAATATTGGGACGCAATCCGTAGCCGTCTTCTTCCTGAATATAGATTCCGGGCACTCTACGCAATATCCGGTTGATATCACTATACTCCTGCAGTTCGATATCTTTCATTTCAATATAACTTGCAGCTCCGGGCACTTCTTTCATCCACGCGGGCTTGCCTACTACGGTAACCCGATCGAGCATGATCTCATCATATAGTGCAAGACTATCTTTTTCTGCTTGAGATGGGCTAAGCTGGGCAAATACTGACGTGCTAAATAGGGAGGCTGTTAGGATTCCAAAAATTACAATGGCACACTTCGTACAACTATGCATTTAACTCGGTAAAACTTTTTAATTTCTATTCTTATTTAGACCGCCTCTAAACTATCCTAAAATCAAAAAGAGTTCAAGAATTATTTAGATTTATTTTAAATAAAAAAGCCCTGCCAAAATTGACAGGGCTTTCTACCAAATTGGGCTAAATAATTAAATCAAGCCAGCTTCTCTAAGCAGGTTCAAAGTACCTTCCAACTGCTTTAGCTGCTCGTAATCATACTCAGGACTCAATTCCAGCGCATCATCAGCATTAAGCATATATCCAGGTAGCTCAACTCCTCTAATCACCGGATATTCGTGCACCGATTGTGCAGCAAACTCTTGCGCTTGCTGAGACAACAAGAAACTCAAAAACTGTTGTACTTTTTCTGAATCATCAGCTGTTACCAATTGTGCAGCTCCCGTAACAAGTGCTAGGTTCCCCACATCTCCGGATTCAAAATTATAGGTGGCAATATCTGCATTAGAATCAGGACCGTTTTCTCCATACTCTTCATGATCCTCATACTCACCTTCGGCACCGCCTTCAAGCATGCGAAGGATGTAATAATGATTGGTCAATGCAATATCTATCTCACCGGCTGCTACTGCCTGCACCATAGGAGTGTTTGAGCTGTAAGATTTGGGATTCAATGCTTGCATGCCTTCCAACCACTGCATGGCCGTGTCATCGCCTTCGAGCAAGCGCATAGTTGTCATAAAATCGTAAAAGCTTGAATAGGTTGGGGTCCACCCAACACGTCCCTCAAACTCCTCCATATCAACCAGATCCATCACAGATGATGGTAAATCTTCCTCGCTAACCGCATTTGGGTTATAGGCCAGCGTACGAAATCGAACGGTCACTGGAATCCATTCCCCCGACGAGGAAGTATAAGAAGCAGGTTTTGAAGTTAGTGAATCGGGAAGTGCAACAAGTTTACCTTCCTGAGATGCATTTGCTAATGCTCCGGTAGTATTTGCCCAGTAAATATCAGCGGGACTTTGATCCCCTTCCTCACTCATAACAGCTAGCAGTTCTGCATCATTACCGTAACGCACCTCAATATTGATACCCGTTTTTTCTTTGAAATCCTCAACAAGTGGATTTACCAATGCCTGGCTACGCCCGGAATACACCACCAACTGATCATCGGATGTATCTCCGCATGAACTCAAGAAAAAAGCAGCAATTCCTACTGCTAAAATTTTTAATAGATTCTTCATAATTCTAAATCCTCAATCTTCACTTGTCATTAATATTTTTTGATTATTATTCCATGCTTGCCCAAACAAGCTAAGCTTAATTAGATTAGATCTAATTAAGGAACAGAAAGTATTGAAATTATCATACAATGACCAATAAAAATAGATCA
>JBEPWP010000129.1:0-5537 GCA_041642355.1 Fodinibius sp.
AAATTGTTTGAGTCTGGCTTCGGCGTCACTGTACTTCTTCAATTGACTCTCATCGACTCCGATATAATCGGAGCTGACAAGGGCTCGACGTGCGATCGTCTGTATGTTCTCAGTCTGTCAAAGAACGAAACAATACGCTCATTTTCCTTGCGCTTCGCGACCTTTTCTCAGTTCGCATGCCCTTGTTTCAAGGCGTTCCAATGATAAGGACTTAGATCCTAAATAACAAATAAAAAATAAATTAATTTTTGTAGCTTTTTTTAAACTCAACTAAGCTACAAAATTTACTCTTCCTTGTTGGATACGTTACTATCAGATTGGCCTGCAGAGGTGGTTTTCTTAGATTTTCCAGCCCGGCGTGTACCCTTTCTCTTTTTGCTGTCTTTCGGTTTAATATCATTATAATCAACCAATTCAATGACAGCCATCTGTGCATTGTCACCAGAACGGTACCCAAGCTTAACAACTCGAGTATATCCTCCTGGCCTATCCATTGATTTCTGGGCAACCTCATCAAAAAGATGTGAAACGGCTGCTTTATCCTTAAGCTTAGAAAATACTTGTTGCCTATTGTGAGAGGTATCTTCTTTAGCCTTCGTAATTAAAGGCTCAACAAACGTTCTAAGCTCTTTGGCCTTTGGTACAGTTGTAACTATTCTATGTTCTTTAATTAATGCCACAGAAAGCGCACTTAATGTTGCCTTACGGTGCGATGATGTTCTACCGAGCTTTCTACCTTTATTTAAATGACGCATTTCTTTTTATAAATACCTTTATGAGTTATCTAAATACTTTGTTACATCCATTCCGAAGTGCAGATCCTTGCCTTCGATAACTTCTACTAATTCAGCCAATGATTTCTTGCCAAAGTTTCGAAATTTTAGCAAATCTTGTTCATCTCTGGCTACCAATTCACCGATTGTATTAATATTGGCCGATTTTAAACAGTTGTAAGAACGTACACTTAAATTCAAGTCTTCAATACTTGTTTTCAACAAATTAGTAATACGCTGCTTTTCTGCATCTACTTCTTCCTCCTCTTGAGTAAAAGGCTCATCAATTTCTTCAGTAATAAACTTCTCAATATGCTCCTTAAGAATCTTACCTGCTATGGTCAGTGCTTCCTTTGAATTAATAGAACCATCCGTGGTTATATCCATGACTAATTTTTCATAGTCAGTTCGTTGGCCAACGCGTACATTATCTACATCAAATTGCACCTGCTTGATAGGTGTGTAAATAGCATCAATAGGAATAAGACTTACATCTTCATCAGTATTTACATCTTGTTCCTCAGCCGGTACATAACCACGGCCTCTTCCAACATGCAGTTCCATCTCGATATCAGCATCATCAGCCATTGTTGCAATAAGCTGATCAGGATTAAGCACTTCATAATCCGCAGTCGCTTCAGAAATATCTTCTGCCGTAAGAGAACCTTCTCCAGATTTAGAAACATGAATTACTCCACTACTCTGTTCAATCTGTTTGAACCGAACTTCTTTGAGATTAAGAATTATTTCATAAACATCTTCCTTAACCCCTTCAATACTGGAGTATTCGTGCTCAACACCATTAATTTTAACGGCATTAATAGCTATTCCTGGCAATGAAGAAAGCAATATTCTTCGAAAAGAATTACCTATGGTGACTCCAAAACCTCTTTCCAATGGTTGTAAAATAAAAGTACCAAAGGTATCAGTTGCTTCTTCAACGTCAAGCGGTTCAGGCATTTGTATACTATAATTACTCATATCAGTACGCGTTAAAAACTAAATTAATTTAAATTACTTAGAGTAAAGCTCAACGATAAGTTGCACGTTAATATTTTCAGGAATTTCTTCCATTTCCGGCACATTTATAAACTTGCCTTGCATATCTTTCTTATCAATTTCTAGCCACTTGTATTTGCTAGATGGAGCATGTTGTAAAGACTCATTAATAACTTCCAATGTCTTTGATTTTGGCCGAACACTTACAACATCTCCAGGCTTAAGCTGATAAGATGGAATATTAACAACCTCTCCATTAACAACTATATGCTTATGGCTTACTAACTGTCTTGCCTGTCGACGTGTTCGAGCAAAACCTAAACGATAAACCGTATTATCGAGGCGACTTTCAAGCAGTTGAAGTAGGATTTCACCCGTTACACCATCTTTTGCATTTGCTTTATCAAACAGATTTGAAAACTGTTTTTCCAACAAACCATAGGTATATTTGGCTTTCTGCTTTTCTTCTAGCTGAATAGCATATTCTGATTTTCGTGAATATCTAGACCGTCCGTGTTGACCGGGTCCATATGGTTTTCGCTCCAGCGCTTTGCTGGGTCCAAAAATTGGTTCTCGAAAACGTCTTGCTTTCTTTTGTTTTGGGCCTCTATATCTTGCCATGATTAACTAATAATTTACTTCGTTATACTCTTCGTCGTTTAGGTGGTCTGCAACCATTATGAGGAATAGGAGTACGATCTTTAATCGCCGTAACTTCCAATCCGCTTGATGCTAGTGCACGAACTGCAGCTTCTCGTCCAGAACCAGGTCCTTTTACAAAAACCTCAACTCTACGCAATCCCATTTCATACGCAGCAGTTGCTGCTGTTTCTGCACTTAACTGTGCAGCGTAAGGGGTATTTTTGCGTGATCCTTTAAAACCTTCTTTTCCTGCCGATGACCAAGATAGTGCATTACCATCAGCATCAGTAACCGTTACCAAGACATTGTTAAATGTCGCCTTGATAAAAGCCATTCCATTAGGATCGGAAAGCTGCTTTCGTCGTTTCTTTTTTGCAGATTTACGTTGTCGCTTTGCCATTTAATTATCTCGTTTAATTATTTTCGAGGAGCTGATTTCTTACCTGCAACGGTTCGCCGTTTACCTTTTCGGGTACGTGCATTTGTTTGAGTACGTTGTCCTCTTACGGGTAATCCTTTACGATGACGATTACCTCGGTAAGAACCAATCTCAATTAATCGTCGAATATTGGCATTTACTTCACTTCGCAATGCCCCTTCAACTTTATACTCATTGTCAATTTTTTGACGGAGCTTAGATACTTCTTCATCAGTCCAATCCACAACCTTAGTATTACGGTCAATATCAAGCTCATCAAGAATATCTTGAGCAGTTGACCGACCAATACCATAGATGTAGGTCAGACCAATTTCACCGCGCTTATTTTTTGGTAAGTCTATTCCAGCAATTCTAGCCATAAAAACTATCTGAATTAATTATCCTTGCCGTTGTTTGTGGCGAGGATTCTTTTTATTGATTACGTATACACGACCATTGCGTCGTACAATTTTGTCGTCTGAACTTCTTTTTTTAACTGAAGATCGAGTCTTCATAACACTAAACTCTTTTAATTAGAATTTACTTATAACGATACGTTATTCGTCCCTTTGTTAAATCATAAGGAGACATTTCCACAGCAACTCTGTCGCCGGGAAGAATTTTAATATAGTACATTCTCATTTTACCTGATACATGGGCTAAAATTTCGTGCCCGTTATCAAGTTTTACGCGAAATTGTGCATTGGGTAATGCTTCAATAATTTCGCCATCCTGTTTAATTGGCTCTTCTTTAGCCATTGCTAAATATTTGCGTTTATTCGACTTTTCGTTATCTCTCTAATATAATCAAAAGTACTTAAAATTTCAGCTTTTCCTTCTCGTACTACTATATCGTGCTCATAGTGTGCAGAAACTTTTCCATCAGCCGTGACAACTGTCCAGCCGTCATCTAAAGTTTCTACTTGCCAAGTACCAATAGTAATCATTGGTTCAACAGCAAGAGTCATCCCGGATCGGAGACGTTCCCCTCTACCGGCTTTTCCAAAATTCGGAACTGAAGGATCTTCATGAAGCGATTTTCCGAGACCGTGCCCTACCAAATCTCTAACTACTCCAAATCCTTCATTTTCGCAATGGTTCTGTACGGATTGTGATATATCACCGATTCTATTACCATGCACGGCTTTTTCAATTCCTTTATATAATGATTCCAACGTTGCACGCAATAAACGAATTTTCTCATCTTCGCATTCACCAACGGCAAACGTATAAGCGTGATCACCGAAGTATCCATTCTTTTCAACACCACAATCTACAGAAACAATATCCCCTTCTTTTAGTTCACGTTTGTCACTGGGAATACCATGGACAACTTCTTCATTAATTGAAATACACAATGTTCCAGGGAATTGATTTCCCTTAGGTCCATACCCCTTAAATGCGGGGCGACCATTATTCTTTTTAATATACTCTTCGGCAATTCTATCAAGTTTGCCTGTAGTAACACCGGGTTCAATATGTTTTGCAACCTCACCGAGCGTACGAGAAACAATCTGTGCACTTTCGCGCATTTTCTCTATTTCTGATTCACTTTTGAGAAAAATCATTTTACGCTCTACGTCGACCTTTCATCTTACCTGTTTTCATAAAACCATCATAATGACGCATCATTAAATGACTCTCGATCTGTTGCAAAGTATCAAGAGCTACACCAACAATAATTAATAAACTTGTCCCACCATAAAAGAGGGCAAAACCCGGAGTAACTCCCATACGAGCTACAATGGCCGGCATAATTGCAATAATAGCTAAGAAAATAGAACCTGGAAGGGTTACTTTTGTCAAAATATTATCTATAAATTCTACCGTCTGGTTACCTGGTCGCACACCAGGTATAAACCCACCTTGACGTTTCATTGTATCCGCCATTTCACGTGGATTAACTGTAATTGCCGTATAGAAGTATGTAAAGAACACAACAATAACTCCAAAAATAATGGAGTAGGTAATTCCAGTAAAATCGCTAGACCAAGCCGTTAACATTTGAACCGTCTGGTTATTCGGAAAAAACGTCCCAATTGTACTTGGTATAAACATTATAGATTGTGCAAAAATAATGGGCATCACGCCGGCAGCATTCAAACGAAGTGGAAGATATTGAGTCGTTCCTCCATAAACCTTACGGCCCACTACTCGTTTAGCATACTGCACGGGAACTTTACGAACCCCCTGAGTTAAGAGTACACAGGCTGCAATTACAAGAATCAGAGCAGCAATTTCTGCTATTACAATAATCATGTTACCCTTTGTAGTAACCTCGTTAATAAGGCTTGCTGGTAAGCGAGCAATAATTCCGATCATAATGATAATTGAAATACCATTACCAATACCGCGGTCAGAAATTCGCTCACCCAACCACATCACAAAAGCAGTACCTGCCGTTAATATAATCATGGAGGTAAGTACAAACGTAAAGTTACTTACAACAATGGCATTTGGCGATGTTGCCATTAGGTTTATAGAAAAACCTATAGACTGTACCAAAGTAATTCCTATAGTACCATAGCGAGTAAGCCTATTAATTTTACGTCGCCCCTCCTCACCTTCTCGTTGTAATTTTTGGAAATATGGTACAACAGCTCCCATTAACTGAATAATAATAGCTGCAGTAATATATGGCATAATTCCCAGTGCAAATACACCTGCACGAGAGAATGCCCCCCCCACAAACATATCAAACAAAC